>JAFTEG010000048.1 GCA_017453765.1 Selenomonadaceae bacterium | reverse complement strand
TGAGGAGGGATTGTCTAAAATTATGGAGGAGAAAAAGACCGGCTCGCTTGCAGGATTTTTGGTGCCGTCAATCATAGGCATTTTTTTATTTATGATTCCGGTGCAGGACGACGGCAAGTGGACGGTCGTAGTAAAAATTATCGCTGACATTATCAGCAACGCGATAGGTGATTTTCTGCCGATACTTTGTCTGGCTATCGTGACAATTTCCGCACTGCTGGGAATAGTCTTTTTGCACAAGCCGAATTTCATTGCAACGTACCCGATCGTGGCCAACACCTTTTCAACAACGGCTGTATGGGTAGTTATTAGAATTATCGGCGCAGTTTTTATTTGGCTCACGTACTTGGGCATTGATGCGGAGGACGGCAAGGAAGGCATTTTGCATATGATAACCTGCGCGGACGGCGGCGGATTCGTGCTGAACGATTTACTGTCCGTGCTGGTAGTAATATTTTTGCTGGCAGGTTTGCTTTTACCGTTGCTCTTAGACTTCGGCTTGCTTGAATTTATCGGCGCGATGCTGACAAAAATAATGCGCCCCGTCTTCACGATACCGGGACGCGCGGCGGTTGACTGTATGACGTCTTGGATAGGCGACGGCACGCTGGGCGTAATGTTGACGGCGAATCAGTACGAAGGCGGCTATTACTCCAAACGTGAGGCGGCAATAATCTCGACAACATTTTCCGCAGTGTCGATAACATTCAGCATTGTAGTTTTGGCGCAGGTTGACTTAATGCAATATTTCGGAGCGTACTACCTTTTAATCTGCGCGATAGGTTTTGTCTGCGCTGTTATCCTGCCGCGCATACCGCCGCTTAGTTTGAAGAAAGATGAATTTTTAGTTGAAGGCAAGGCAATGGGTGAACAGTTGCCGGAAGGTTACACCTCGTCATTTCAATACGGCTTGGCGTTAGCGCGTCAACGTGTTGCGGAATTTCGCGGCATTGAACAGTTTATGGAAAGCAGTATAAAAAATGCGGCGGGCATGTGGTTCGGCGTTTTGCCGGTAGTTATGTGCATTGGTACGCTGGCATTGGTATTGGCGAACAACACGACGATTTTTGACGTGCTGGGCAAACCGTTCATGCCGCTTTTACAGCTGCTTGACGTACCGGAGGCAGAGGCGGCGTCAAAAACCATGATCGTCGGCTTTACCGATATGTTCACGCCGTCAATAATCGCGGCAAGCACGATAACCGCGCCGATGACAAAATTTATTGTCGCGGTCATTTCTGTCACTCAGTTAATTTATTTGTCGGAAGTCGGCGGCTTGATTCTCGGTTCAAAAATCCCCGTAAGCTTGCCGGAACTTTTTATACTTTTCCTTGAACGCACGATTATCAGTCTGTTAATTGCCGCACCTGCCGCACATTTTATTTTCGGCTGACAAATATTTTCGTACATAAAGAAAACGACGAGCCGTTTAAGCCCGCCGTTTTTTTGTTGTCAAAATTTATAAGTCTTACGCTGAAGTTAAATTCTACGCGAAATTAGGGCGTGTTGAATAACTTAAAATTTACGTACTTTGCAACTTACGTAACAGCCGCAATTATAGAGAGGCGCACAAGGACGTGCGCCCGTCCGCGCAAG
>JAFTEG010000047.1 GCA_017453765.1 Selenomonadaceae bacterium | reverse complement strand
TCGGTGAAAATTTCCGCCAAAATATCTGACATCGAGTCCATCTTTGATTCAAGTCCCTTAGCGTAAACTTTAAGGCGCGGCATAAACGAATCGGGTTCGCCTTTTTTGGAATCGGCGTGAAGAATTGCACCGAATCCGCCGATATTTAAATTTACCAAGTTGGCAAGATCGCTGTAGGAATGTTTCTTCGTGTCAACTTTGCCGATAAGCTCGGTTAAAAGGTATGCGTGGAAAATTTTATTCTGCGGCACTTTCAGCGCGTCAAAGAAGAATGTAAGGTAAACAATGCCGTGCGTGTCAATGCAACTGTCCAAAATGCGCGTACCGTCAATGTCGCGGAATTTCAGCGGGAAAACTTCTGACTCCTTGCGAATGTCACTTAACTTCAAAAGCGGAATTGTTTCAAGCGCTTCGGGAGTTTCCGGCGCCTGTTGACGTTTTTTTAACTTCCGCGCAGTTTCAATGACGTTTTCAATTTCTGCAGGTGACAACTTCGCCTTGACGTCGGCAAGTTTTGATTTAATCTGCGCATCACGTTCCTTCGCAACGGTTTTACTCGGCGCAAGCGTGATTAAAAGTTTGTGCGGATTGTCGATAAAATATTTCTGCAACAAATTTTCAAAGTAGCGATTGTTCAAGCCGTCTTTAATTTTTTGGAGCGAATCTTCATAGCGCAGATAAATTGTCGGGTCCTCATCATAAAGCCACGTACGCATACAACGCAGACCGTAGATTAAACCTTTCGGCGCAAGACCGAAGTCCGCCTCGCGCAGGCGAAATTCCATAAGGCTGATTGACGCTTCAAGCAGTGTTTTATCAATGCCGTTTTCAATCAGCTTTTTCATTTCGTCCGTGACAAGGTCGTAAAATTTTTGCGTGCAGTCACTTTCGGAGCCGTTAAGCGTAATGCTGAAGGCGGGCTGAAGTAAATCTTCTTCAATGCCGCTGTCAACGTCCTTGCCAAGTTTTGAATCGATAATCGCCTTTTTAAGCGGCGCGGCGGGCGTGGTGAAAAGCGCGTGATTTAAAATTTCAAGACCTAAAATCGTCGTGGCGTCGGTAACTTCACCTGTCACGCAGTCCAATGAAATAAACGTCTTCGCGTCGGGTGACTCCTCCTCGCCGATTGGGTACACGTCATTTACAACTTTCATTTCGGTAATTTGCGGGTGACGTGCAATTTCAGAGTCAACGGTGATTTTATCGAACTTCGACAAGTATTCGCCGTCAAGGTACGCAAGCTGCTCATCAATGTCAACGTCGCCGTAAAGATAAATGTAGCTGTTGGACGGGTGGTAAAATTTTTGGTGGAAGGCTACAAAATCTTTCTGCGTCAAATTCGGAATGGCTTCGGGATCGCCGCCGGATTCAAATGCGTAGCAGTTTTGCGGAAAGAGTTCGCATTTTGATTTACGCGCCAAAATATCATCGGGCGAAGAAAGTGCGCCTTTCATTTCGTTAAATACAACGCCGCTCAAAGTTAAAGGCGCGTCGGCATTTTCCATTTCGTAATGCCAACCTTCCTGCATTAAAACTTCCGGCACGGTAAGCATTGCGGGATAAAATACGGCGTCAAGGTAAACGTCCTGCAAATTGCGAAAATCTTTAGCGTTACGGCTGGCAACGGGGTAAACGGTTTTGTCGGGATAAGTCATCGCGTTGAGAAAAGTATTGAGCGAACCTTTGACAAGTTCAACGAACGGCTCTTTCAGCGGATATTTTTTTGAGCCGCAAAGTACGGAATGCTCCACAATATGTGCAACGCCTGTATCATCTTTCGGCGGCGTGCGGAAGGCAATGTAAAAAACTTTGTTATCGTCTTTCGCGTCGACGTACAAAAGTTTTGCGCCGGTTTTAACGTGTTCAAATTCGTAAGTCTGTGCGCTGATTTCCGTCACGTCGGAAATTTTTTTAAGTTTAAAGCCGTGCAATTCGTCATTAATTTTGATATTCATAAAATCTTCCTTTCAAAAAATTTTCGTTATTATAACATAGTATTTGACTTTGGCGAAAAAATTTTTCTGCGCGGTACTTTTCAAAACCGTGATTTTGTAGTAGCATAAAAAAAATTTGACGATAAATTTTTGTAGCGTTTTAAAAATGATTTTCTTTGTACGGTAAAAAATAATTTTGTTGGGAAGGAGTGTTATCATGGAAATTAAAAGACTGAACGGGTCGAAGGGAACCTCGACAGCTTCTTTCCGAAGTATTGACGTTACGTCCGAACAAAAGCAAAGTTCTGCCGCACGCCAAGCGCAAAGAATACGCGTAAGACCGGAGCAACAGCAACAAAGTGCCGCGTACCAACTTCAATTTTCGCGCAAAAGCTTTTTTATCGAAGATGAATTTAATGACATTACCATTGAAGAGCTGGCGCAGTTCATGGAACGTGACGACGATTTTGTAGAGGAAGTAAAAGCCGAAACAAAGCCGCAGGAACAAGTTCAACCGCAGGCACCGGATCCGCCGCCTGATCCGCGCAAAGTTGCCGCTGTCGACGCTTATAACTGGTTTGCTACGCTGTAGTTTAGGGAACAGGGAAGAGGGAACAGGGATTAGATTTTACCTGCTACCTGCTAAAAATATGATTCAAATTGAAAATTTAACAAAGTCTTTCGGCGAACGAACAATTTTTTCTGACATAAGTTTTAAAATACAAGACGGCGAAAAAGTCGGCATCGTCGGCAAAAACGGCGCGGGCAAATCTACCCTGCTGAAAATTATGATTGGCATTGAAGATTACGACGCCGGTAAATTAATCGGACTGCGACAAGAAGATATCGGTTACGCCGAACAAATGCCGAATTTTACGCAGTCAACTTTGCTTGATGAAATGTTACGCGACGGCGCGGCAGAATTTCAAGTGCGAAAAATTTTGTACGGTCTCGGTTTTACTGAATCTGAACTTGCCAAGAATCCGAAAAATTTCAGCGGCGGTGAAACGGGAAAAATAACTTTGGCGCGGGCGCTTTTAAACGAGCCGCGTATTTTAATTCTTGACGAGCCGACAAACCACCTTGACATTTACGCGATAGATTTTTTGGAAGAGTTCATTAAAAATTATCGTGGCACCGTCATTGCCGTCACGCATGACAGACACTTTCTGCAAAATTGCGTTGAAAAAATTTTGGATATGGAAAACGGCAAGGCGACTCTTTATGTCGGCAACTACGAAAAATATTTTCAGCTTAAAACCGAACGGCGCGAATACGAATGGAAAGCGTACGAGAAACAGCAGGAAGAAATTGCCAAGCTGGAAGATTTCGTGCGGCGGAATAAAGTTCGTGCGTCTACGGCTAAACGCGCGCGCAGTCGGCAAAATGTTTTGGACAGAATGGAACGCCTTGAAAAGCCGCCGTCAAACGAAGTTGTCAAAGTGAAACTCGGTGACGCCGCCGAATCTGCCAACAAAGTTTTGATTCTTGACAACGTGAATTTTAAAGGCATTATAAAAAATTTCAGTCTCGAAATTGTAAAGGGCGAAAAGGTCGGCTTAATCGGCAAAAACGGTGTCGGCAAGTCCACCTTGCTTAAAATTATCGTAGGTGAGCTTAAAGCTGACAGCGGCGAAATAAAAATCGGTAACCGCGTGAAAATCGGCTACCTTTCGCAGGGACACGAAGATTTAAACGTAAACGCAACGCCGCTTGAAGAGTTGGTCAACGAATTTAATTTGACGCTGGAAAAGGCACGCTCTGAACTTGCACGGCTTGACTTAGGCGCGCAGATTGTAGAAAAACCGATTGGCGCACTTTCCGGCGGCGAAAAAACGCGCGTGGCATTGGCGAAATTAATTTTGCAAGGCGCGAACTTTTTAATACTCGACGAGCCGACAAACCATTTGGATTTACCTGCGCGGGAGGCGATAGAGTCGGCGCTAAACTCATTCGACGGCACCATTTTAATCGTCACGCACGACAGATATTTACTTGACTCAGTCACGACGCGCGTTATTGAATTTGCAAAGCGCGAAGTTCAAACGGTAAAGCAGGACAAAGTTGCAAAGGCTAAACCTGCCGCTGAAAAATCTGCGGCACCGATTAAGCCTAAGCCTGCGCCGAAAGTGGACGTGCAGTTTGAAAAGTTGGAAGCGACGCTGAAAATGTACGAAATGGAATTGAAAATGCTTGAACACGAAATAAATAACGCCGTCGACCCTGCGAAGTTGGCAGAATTGGCGGCGGAGCACGAACTAAAATTGAAAGAGATTGACGAACTCTATTCAACGTTGCTTGATTAAAAAATTAAGCCTCGACAAAAAAATTAAGTCTCGACAATGCGTCGGGACTTTTTTATTGTCAAAATCAATTTTTTCTGCTAAAATTTCATTCGGTGCCGTAAACGACAGGCGGTTTATTTTATGCCCCCGGAAAGGGGGTGTGCCTATGCGCTGGAAGGTCATCATTATCCGTGCGGTCATTATCGCCGGTGCGATCTTGGTGCTTTGCACAAAAGTAGCCGCCTAAGACTCCGACATCAAAGGCGGCTAAAAATTCCCACATTTAACTACTATTAGTCAACTTCTATGAGGGGCTGACCGTTTGCCTTCTTAGCACTAAACGCTCTGTGTTATCACGGGGCGTTTTCTAGTTTAATCATTATGCTTAGTCTCTTTTATCTCTTCGACGAAAAAATTTTATCACAGCTTGACGCCTTTTTCAAGCCGCGTTTTTATTTTCAAAAATATTTTTTGGTGATATAATTGCGTCAATGCCGTTCCTTTTGTCGGTAAATTTTCGACGAAAGGAGGTGTTTGACACTCCCCACGCCTAAAGGCGGGGGATTCTTAAGAAGTTTGAACTCTGTAGAGGTTAGTCCTTATTCGCTAACGTGCGCCCTTATTCTCAATGGCAATGCCAAGTTGCCCCTACACTGTTGCCCTTCGGCTTCAGC
>JAFTEG010000003.1 GCA_017453765.1 Selenomonadaceae bacterium | reverse complement strand
TGGCGGATATTGCGGACTTCAAAACTTTCAACGCGGTTTATGAAAAATATTTTGTCAGCAAACCTGCGCGAAGTTGCGTCGCCGTGAAAGATTTACCTGCAGGCGCTCTCTGTGAAATTGAAGTCATCGCCGTGAAATAGGGGCTAGGGGCTAGGAATTTCTCTTCCCTCTTCCCTTCTCCCTCTTCCCTAATTTTACACGGCGGCACGAAAAACTTTCTTGACGCTTAAAAGACATTCGCCGTAACTTTCGCCGGGTGACGCTTCATAAATTTTTTTGCCGTCAACAAACATACTCGGCACGTAATAATATTTTTCTGCGAACTCCGCGGCGCGGTCACGGTCTTGGTGCTTGTCGACAATTTCAATTTCGGCGTCAGCAAATTCGGGATATTCCGCCTTAACTTCTTTAATCGCCGCAAAAGCCTGCGCGCAGTACGGACAGCCTTGCATTTTAAGCAGGGTAATTTTTTTCACGTTAAACACCTCCAAAACTAAATTCACTCGGTAAATTAAGCCACTCGAAATTAAATTTAACAACTCGAAATTAAATTAAACAAATAGGATCTGCGGACATAAAGTCGCCGTCATGATAAACCGCCGCTCTTGCACGACAGCCGCCGCAGGAATTTTTGTAACGACAAACGCCGCACTTGCCGCCGTAGTCAAGCGTACGCAACTTTTTCAACACGTCGCTGTTTCGCCAAATTTCGTCAAACGGCGTCTTCCTAACGTCGCCCAATTCCATATTCAAGTACGCGCAGGGTTGAACTTTGCCGCGCGGGCTTATAATGCAGTACGAAAGACCGGCAAGACAGCCGCGTTTAAAGCGCAACTTCATACCCATTTCGTCGGCAATGCGTAAAAATTGCGGCGCACAAGTCGGCTTGAGTTCGATTGAAACTTCTTGCTGCTTTTTCATAATTCTGCGCAAAACTTCTTCATAACTTTTCGCGCGAAGTGATTCAGTCTCGATATTTTCAGCGCGTCCCGTCGGTATCAAGAAAAAAATATGATGAGCCTTCGCGCCGATTTCTACTGCAAAATCCGTCAGCGCCTCAAGTTCATGCTGATTCCAATCCATAACCGTAGTATGAATTTGAAAAGGCAGATCGACAGCGCGACAATTTTTCATGCCGTCAACTGCGCCTTGCCACGCATTTTTTAACGCGCGGAATTTGTCATGCTTATCGGCGTCAAGCGAATCAAGAGAAATGCCCATACCTTTGGCGCCCGCGTCTTTTAAATCCCGCGCCATTTTTTCAGTTATTAAAGTGCCGTTCGTACCAAAGACGGGAATTAATTTCAAACTTGCCGCGTACCGTACCAGCTCCAAAATGTCGGGACGCATTAACGGTTCACCGCCGGAAAAAATCATTATCTTAAAACCTGCGCGTGCAATTTCGCCCAAAAGTTTTTTCGCCTCGTCGGTATTCAGCTCCTCATCAACCTTACAACCAGCGTCACGGTAGCAATGCGCGCAGTACATATTGCAAGCGTTTGTAGTGTTCCATGAAACTATCAAATATTCTTCACTCCAATAAAAAAACTTCTGCGTCATTTTAACACAGAAGTCTTTTTATTAACAGAAATTTTTCTCCGGCTTTTCACCGGTCGGACGCCCAAATTTCCGGCGACGGCTTCGGCGCGTGTTCTGAAGTTGCCGTTACAGCAATTTTAAATTTGCACGCCGCACAACAACCTTGCAAAAGACTTACTTTTTTTTCAGCCCCGCCAAAAGTAAATTTGTCGGGGTGTACGTAGCCGGCGGGATCAACCTCACCACAAGCAATGTCGGAGCGATTACCGTCATTCATTGAAATAAATTTTAAAATCTGCGCGGCGGTCTCGGCGTCACCTTCCGCCAACGTCTTAAGTTATTTACAAAAATCTTTCAAGTAATTTCAGTGTCGGTCAGGTAACAGGCAGGGTCGGACGCCCAAAAATTTCCCGTGACTGATTCAGCGCGTGTTCTGAAGTTGCCGTTACAGCAGTTCAAAAACTTGCACGTCGCGCAACGTCCCTGCAGTAGCGGCTTACGATCTTTAAGCCCTGTCAAAATTTCATTTGAAGTGTCAGTCCAAATGTCGCCGAACTTTCTTTCGCGCACATTGCCGAAAGTATGATGTTGCGTAAATTGGTCGGGGTGTACGTAGCCTGCGGGGTCGACTTCACCAAATGCAATGCCGGAGCGATTGCCGCCATTCATTGAAATAAATTTTAAAATCTGCGCGGCGGTCTCGGTGTCACCTTCCGCCAACGTCTTAAGATAGACATAAACGCCGTCGCAGTGATTGTCAACGGTCAAAATCTCTTTTTCAAGTCCGCGCCGTTCAAAATCTTTCGTACGCGCAATAATTTTGTCCATAGCTTGACGCGATTCGGCAGGCGTTAAATCTTCGTCCATCATTTGACTGCCGCGCCCTGAGTAGACAAGGTGATAAAAACAGACGCGATTAATTTTTTCAGCCTCAATGAAGTCAAAAATTTTATCCAGCTCCATGAAATTGTGGCGGTTAATCGTGAAACGCAGACCAACGCGCTGTCCTGCCGCCACGCAATTTTTTATGCCGTTCATGGCACGTTGAAAGGCGCCTTCCACGCCGCGAAATTTGTCGTTGACATCAGCAATGCCGTCAAGCGAAATTCCAACGTAGCCTACGCCGATACTTTTAATTCGTTCGGCAACTTCACGCGTGATTAACGTCCCGTTAGTCGAAAGAGTAGGGCGAACTTTTTTTTCTGCCGCGTACTCTGCAAGCTCGAAAAAATCTTGCCGCATTAACGGTTCACCGCCGGAAAAAAGTAGCACGGGTACTTTAAATGCTGCAAGGTCGTCAATAAATTTTTTCGCCTCGTCGGTAGTCAATTCGTCACGATAAATTTTCGCGTCCGAGTTCATGTAGCAGTGACGGCATTTCAAATTGCAAGTGCGCGTTGAGTTCCATACAACTACGGGACCGATACCGTCCGCCGCGCCGCTTGTCATTCGGTGTGAATTTTTCGTGTAGCGTAAGCTGTCGCCGAAATAATTTTTTGCAAATAATAATTTTGTAAGACTTATCATAATTCAAATTTTATTTTTGTAGCACTCATCAATTTCTGTAGTAGTCATCAATAATGCACTGCGCGATTTTTTCAGCCGCGCCGTCATGAATTTGGTTAAGTTGCTTGATAAGGCGGCGGCGCTCGTCTTTAAGCGGGTCTTCGCCTTTCAAAAGCATTGCCAAATATTTTTCAACGTCCTCCCAGCTTTCGGCTTTATAAATAGCCGGTTCAATTAATTTACTGTCGCCGAAGAAATTGTAGCCGCTGTCACAGTAAATAATCGGGTTGCCGGTCAAAAAGTAGAGCGGGATTATCGACGTAATATCGGCTATCATTATGTCCGCTTGCGTAAAGGCAGACTGTAGGGAGTCGTATTCGTCGAGATAGATTTTATTTTCCTGCAAACTTTTTTTGTAGCGTTGCACGTCGTCTTCAGTCATTCGTTTTTCTTTAACCATAGTCGGAAAAAGTAGTCGGTGCGGACGAATGGTCATTTTCAAATTGGAATATTTTTTCCTAAGCGCAACGAAATTTTCTTTGTACTCAATGAAGTGACTGCCGCCCATTGTCGAACCATAAGTCCAACGCGGCGCCCACATTACCGAATTTCTTTTCTTATTTAAGTTGGTTTCAAATTCCTGCGCGAAGGATTTACAAAATTCTTCAACTTCGGGACTGCCCAAACACATAAAGTGCTGGTCGGAATTTTCCGCAGAAGTTTCATAAACCTGCCGCGAAATTTCGGCAAATCCTTCACAGTCAGAAAAATAAAAATTCAAGTTGTTGAAAAAGTTGAAGTTGTTTAGCGTAAAACCTACAAACTGTTCATTTGAAATGACAGCGTAGGGAACGTAACAAGTTTTTGCAAAGCGTGATACATTTTGACAGCGAACATTCGGCGGCAACAAAACTTCGTACGGTCGCTTTTGACACTCCCCACGCCTAAAGGCGGGGGATTCTTAAGAAGTTTGAACTCTGTAGAGGTTAGTCCTTATTCGCTAACGTGCGCCCTTATTCTCAATGGCAATGCCAAGTTGCCCCTACACTGTTGCCCTTCGGCTTCAGC
>JAFTEG010000046.1 GCA_017453765.1 Selenomonadaceae bacterium | reverse complement strand
TGGCGGGTTCGTCGTCCGTCTCAATCAGATACTCGACATATTTTTTGCCGACAATCATATAAAGGTGTTCAAATTCGCTTTCGATAGAATTCAACTCCATTTTCAGCGCGGAAATTTTTGCGGCAGTTTTGGCGCTTGTACCTGTGCGACTTGCCGCCCTGCCGATAGCCGAGCCGACTTCAGAGCCTAAAGATTTTCCTGTTCGCATTAAGTCATTGAAAAATCCCATAAAAATTTTTCTCCTTTAATAAATTTTCAAGCTAAGAACCTTCTAAATTCTTAATTCTTAATTATTTACGTCGTCCGCAACAATTTTTATATTTTTTGCCGGAGCCGCAAGGACAAGGATCATTGCGCCCAATTTTTTTACCGTCGGCATTTTTAGGCGTCTTTTTGGTTTCGGCGGGTGAACTTTCGTCGCCGTGTGACGCCCGCGCAGTTTGCAAGCGGTCTTGAAGTTGTTCTTCTTCGCGCTGGACAACCGAAACGTGATACATTGTCGCCGCAATTTGGTCTTGAATAGCCGCTTCCATTTCCTCAAACATTGCAAGCGCCTCGATTTTATATTCGACAAGCGGGTTACGCTGTCCGTAAGCGCGCAAATTAATTCCTTCGCGCAACATATCCATATGGTCAAGGTGTTCCATCCATTTATTGTCGACGATTCGCAACATTATAACTTTTTCAAGTTCGCGCATAACCAATTCGCCGTAAAGTTCCTCGCGGTCTTTATAATTTTCGGCGGCTAAGTTTTCAAGATATTCTTTCAATTCGTCGCGGCTTAAATTTTCTAATTCTTCCTTATCCAAATCGCCTTCGACGGCATAAATTTTTTCAGCGTCCTTAATCAATTCGTCAAGCTGCCACTCTTCGGGATAAAGTTTTTCATTGGCGTATTGATTCAATTCCTGCTTAATGATGTGATTTACCATTCCCATAACATTTTCTCGCAGATTGACGCCGTTTAAAATCTTGCGCCGCTCGCCGTAAATAATTTCGCGTTGCTGGTTCATTACGTCATCATATTCCAAAACGTGCTTGCGAATATCGAAATTTCGCGCCTCAACTTTCTTTTGCGCGTGCTCAATCGATTTTGTAATCAGCGTGTGTTCAATCGGTTCGTCTTCTTCCATACCAAGCCTGTCCATAATTTTGGCAACGTTATCTGACGCAAACAACCTCATCAAATCATCTTCAAGTGAAAGATAAAATCTCGATTCGCCCGGGTCGCCTTGACGCCCTGAACGTCCGCGCAACTGATTATCGATTCGCCGCGATTCGTGCCGCTCGGTGCCGATTATGAAAAGCCCGCCAAGTTCGGGTACGCCGTCGCCAAGTTTAATATCGGTGCCGCGCCCCGCCATATTCGTAGCAATGGTAACTGCGCCGCGTTGCCCCGCGTCCGCAACGATTTCCGCTTCCTTTTCGTGAAATTTCGCGTTAAGGACATTATGAGGAATGCCGCGTTTTTTCAAAATGGCGCTAAGTTCTTCGGACTGCGTGATTGAAGTTGTGCCGATTAAGACGGGCTGTCCCTTCGCGTGAATTTGTTCGACGGCGTTACCAACTGCGCGATATTTGGCGCGTTTATTTTTATAAACAACGTCGGGGTGGTCAATTCTTGCAACGGGCTTGTTCGTAGGCACAACGACGACTGGCAACTTGTAAATCTTTAAAAATTCGTCCTCTTCGGTCTTGGCAGTACCCGTCATTCCAGCAAGTTTGTCATACATACGAAAATAATTTTGGAAAGTTATCGTGGCAAGCGTTTGAGATTCGCGCTGAATTTTAACGCCTTCCTTAGCCTCAATCGCTTGGTGAAGACCGTCCGAATAGCGCCGCCCCGTCATAAGGCGTCCCGTGAACTCGTCGACAATTATAATTTCATTGTCGCGTACAACGTAATCTCGGTCGCGTTTCATAATTGCCTTTGCACGAAGAGCGGCGGTAAAGCAATGTGACAGCTCAATATTTTCAGGCGCGTACAAATTTTGTATGCCCAACTTCTTTTCAATCTTCGGTATAACGTCATCATTCGGCGCAACGGTTTTTTGCTTTTCGTCAACGGTATAATCTTCGCCCTCTTTCAACGACTCAACCGCCTTAGCCATAACCGCATACATTTCTGTTGACTTTGCGCCGGGACCGGAGATTATAAGCGGCGTGCGTGCCTCGTCTATTAATATGGAGTCAACCTCGTCGACAATCGCGTAATGCAAAGGGCGCTGAACCATTTGTTCACTGTGTACAACCATATTGTCGCGCAGGTAGTCAAAACCAAATTCATTGTTGGTGCCGAAAGTCACGTCACAGCCGTATGAATATTTACGCTCGGGGAAGTCCATATCGTGAACGATTAAACCGACGCTTAAGCCTAAAAATTGATAAAGCCTGCCCATCCATTCACTGTCACGCTTGGCAAGGTAATCATTGACCGTGACGACGTGGACGCCCTTGCCTTCCAACGCGTTAAGGTAAACCGGCAACGTCGCAACTAAGGTTTTACCTTCGCCTGTTTTCATTTCAGCGATTTTACCTTCGTGCAGACAAATTCCGCCGATTAATTGCACGTCGAAATGCCGCATGCCCAAAGTTCTGCGCGATGCCTCGCGTGTCACTGCGAAGGCTTCGGGTAAAATATCTTCAAGCGTTTCACCGTTTTTTAAGCGTTCGCGAAAAACTTCGGTGGAGTTGGTTAATTTCGCGTCGGTATATCCCTGCATTTGCGGTTCAAGCGCATTTATTTTGTCAACGATTTTTTGCATACGTTTAATTTCTTTTTCGTTATTGTCGCCGAAAAATCTTTTCAAAAATCCAAACAAATATATCACTCCTTTGTTAGGGAAGAGGGATTAGGGAAGAGGGAAGATGTTTTAATCCTTAATCCTACATTCTTAATTAGACCAGCTCGCTCGGCTTAATCTGCCAATGAACATAACGCTTACGCCCTTTCGTCACGTCGCCTAAGTCAATCGCACACTTGGGACAGACGTTAATGCAGGCTAAACACTCAACGCAATTATGTTGCCACTGCGGAAAACCCTGCGGTCGCGTAATGTTTTTGACGGGACAAACTCTTTCGCACAATCCGCACTTCACGCACTTTTCAACGTCGCATTGAAAATTTTTATCCAAATCTGCGCGGCGGCTTTCCCAATCGTCGTGATACTTTTTGCCGGAGCTTTTTCCAACCTCCCACGTATCATGACTTTCATTTTGCGCAACCATAGCCGAAATTTTTTTCAGCTTTCTTTCTGCAAACCAATAGCGAATTTTAATGCGCCAATCCGCCGCCGTGTCGCGTAGCGGCAGGTAGTTCGATACAAGCCGCAAAAACCAACTCGCATTTTGACGCAGATTTTTAGCGGCAAGCAGTTCGTTTAAATCGGTGAACGGTCGCCCCCAGTACGGTACGCCGCACGTTGCAATGGCGAAAATATATTTGACGTTCGGCATTTCAAGCTTGCGCACAAATTCTTCAACCAACATCGGCAGACCGAAGTAATGTTGCGGGAAGATAAAGCCGATTTTTTCAGCGTTCGCAGTAAAATTATTTTCACGTAGCATTTTTGGTATGGAAAAAATTTCGGCGTTCAAAGTCTCTTTTAAAAATTTGGCGGCGTAGAGTGAATTGCCCGTCGCCGAAAAATAATAAATTGCAGTCTTCATTTTCACTTTAGCTTAGAGCTTTAATCCTTAATCCTTAATTCTTAATCGGTATAATCCCTTCGTTGGCAAGCATCCACATAATGGGATCCAAAACGCGGTGAGGTCGTATTCGTGCAAGGCGTTTATTTCTGTCCGGCGGGTTACCGAAACTTGACACGCCGAAGACACGCACGGTTTGAAAATTCGCGTCAATCGTATTCAAAAAAGCAATTTCGCCCTGCCGAATCAGCCAGTCTCTAATTTCAAGATCAACCATTTTACTATCGGCGTCGACAAAACCTTTGCGTTTAAGGTGCGGACTTTCGCGGTTAATCGTAGAATCCGGCGCAAAACCGTTCACCGTGTCGCGCAGTGCGTCAAGTTTTGTCAGCACAACCGCCGCAGGTGCCTCAATGCGTTGACCGGGCGCAATGTTCAAACTCTGCTTGACGTAGTTCACAAGCGCATTTGCCATGCTGACCATATTCGTCGGCGCGGACTCTTTTCGTTCATGCGCGATTGACGAATATAAAACGTCGGGCGGCACTTCATTTTGCACGCTTGAAAGTATGAGCGGGTCGAACATAATTAAAAGCATTCCGGCGCCGGAAATGTAGCGGCTTATTTTTGCGTCAATCGGCGTGTAACCGATTTTTTCACAGTCTTCACCCGCGCCGTCGTAAACCGTCATTGAGTAAGTCGGAAGTTTTTGTGACGCTTCTGAATTGTCAAGAATCGTCCAAAACTGCGGACGCGGCGCCACGCCGGACGTTGTACCTACCAAACAATTTCGCGATTCGTAGACAAGCTTTTCATTGAGCAACGCCGTCTCTGTCGTTTCGGTGTCCATTGCCTGCAGTACCAAAGGAAAATCGGAACTGCGCAGTTCATGTATCACCGTCGTAACGTAGCTGGATTTTCCCGCGCCTGCAACGCCTACCGCGCAGAAACTTAAATATTTGTCGTGAAATAAAATCTGCGCGGGTAATTTTTCGCCGCAATGCCGGCAAGTCACTTCGCGTACGGTTAAGCCGTGATTTTTGCAAAAACGCCGCTGACAGGTAGGCAGGCGCTTAAAAAATCTGTCCATAAGCGATAAGCTGACTTCGTGCCTATCGTCTTCTTCGTCCACGCAAAAAAATCTTAAATCGCCGAGAGTTATTTTTCTCAAGCAATAGGGACAGTTTGTTTCTCGACGAGTACCAAACATTTTTAACGCCTCACCTCATTTTGGATCGATAGTGGTTGGATCGATGGATCGATGGTGGTTGGATCGATGGATCGATAGTGGTTGGATCGATGGATCGATAGTGGTTGGATCGATGGATCGATGGTGGCTATCGATCTATCGATCTATCGATCTAGCTAACTGACGGTAAATTTTAAATGGTTCAAAAAGCCGCCTTCATCTTCCGCGCGATATTCAAGCTGACTTGTATTTTTATGAATAAGCCGCAATGCAACATCATCGTCGCAGTCTTCAATGTTGAATTCTTCGCCGTTGTAGTCAATAAACATTTCGGCGGAATTATCATGCTCGGAATATTCAATCGTCACTTTGATTTTCACCGTGTCACCCAATCGCGGCAAGAGAATAGTCAGGCAAATTTCCTCAAACATCAAAGTAAGCCGATTGATAAGTTTTTTCGCCAGCTCATTTTTCACGCCGAAAATATCAATGTGGTTTGCGTACGCGATAAAGTCAAAGTGCGGCGAATTTATTTCAAGCTCCAAAACTTTCAGCCGCTTAATAAATTGCCGCGTCTTCTCACGTTTCGGATTATAAAAAATCTGCGCGGGTTTGCCCTCTTCATAAATGCCGCCTTCGTCCATGTAAAAAATGCGCGTAGAAATTTTTTCGGCGAACTCCATACTGTGAGTGACGATTAACATTGTAACGCCGCTCTTTGCAATGTTTTTTATAACCGCCTCAACTTCACCTACCATTGTAGGATCCAGCGCGCTTGTAGGTTCGTCGAAAAGCAAAACGTCCGGCTCCATAATCAACGCGCGTACAATGGCAATACGTTGTTGTTGACCGCCGCTTAACTCGTCGGGGTAAGCAAAAATTTTTTCATAAAGTCCCACGCGTTTTAAAAGCGCCTTCGCCTTGTCGTAGGCAGTCTGCTTATCCATACCTTTCAGCGCCATCGGTGCGGCGATAATGTTTTCAATAACCGTCATCTGCGGAAAAAGATTGAAACTTTGAAAGATCATTCCGACTTTCTGCCGCAGTAGGTCAAGGCGATAATCCGGCGCGGTAATGTCTTCGTCGCGAAAAAAAATTTTGCCGGACGTCACTTTCTCCATTTGATTCAGCATACGAATAAAAGTTGACTTGCCGGTACCGCTGGGACCGATAATAGAAATTACGTCGCCGCAATTTATATCTACGCTGACATCTTTCAACGGCACGACATCACCGTAAGCCTTGCGTAAATGTTCAACGCGAATCAAATAGTTGCTCATAACTTAACGCCTTTCAAAATGTCTTCGCGATTTCGATTTTTCGGATTGATATATTTCAAAAATAAACCGGTGCTTTTCATAATAAGTCGCGATAAAATGAAGTAGATTACCGACACGATTAAAAGCGGTATGAAGGCGTCGAAAGTTCGTGCGCGTATCAAGTCCGCCATTCGCGTCAAATCCTGCACGCTGACGTAGCCGACAATCGCCGTGCCGCGCATAAAGCCCAAAACTATATTTTGATAGTGCGGGAAGAAGTTTTGCGCTATTTGCGGCAGGATAAATTTTATAAACGCTTGACGCTCCGAAAATCCCAACGCCATCGCCGCTTCAAGCTGTCCTTTCGGTATGGTCTTTTCGCCGCCTTTTAAAATCAGCATTGTATTTAGCCCCGACAAAATCGTAAACGTGATAATGACGACGATTATTCCGTTTATGTCGACAGAGCCGAAAATTACGTAGTAAAAAATCAGCAGAATTACAATCGTAGGCAAGCCGATTAACAGCGTGCAAAGTGCGTCAATTACCTTGTTAAAAAGTTTGTACTGCTTGCGGTAGATAAGGTAAACCACAAAACCAAAAATTGTACTAAAAATAGTTGGCAGGACGATTATTAAAATTGTGACGCCTACGCCTTCAAGAATCATCTGCCAGCGGTCTTCTTCAACCAAAGTATCGACTAACTTATTTTTAATAGCCGTGAAAAAATTTTCGTCCTCATTGTAGTCACGTACAACTACAACCACGTCATCAGTGTAATGCGGCTCTGAAAAAATCAGCGTATGCTTGCGTGAGTCCAAAATTTCCGTGCCGTTTACGCCTACGTCCAACGCGTTCGTCTTTAAGTCAAAAAGTATTCCTTGAAAATTTTTAACCGCAACGGTGTAATTGTAGCCGTACTCCACGCAGAATTTATCAAAGAGTTCAACTTCATAGCCGGTGACTTCGCCGCGCTCAAGGTATACGAAAGGTACGGCATTGGCAGAAGTACCCAGCCGCAACGTGCCGTTTTCGCCGATAAGCTCGGATTTTTTAAAATATTTTTGCTCTGCGTCTGCCCGGAACCATTTTTGTTTCAGCGCGTCAAGTTCGCCGCTCTTTTCAATCTCTTTTAAAAATCTGTTCATCTGTTCGGATAAATGTTCGCCTACAAGATTTTTTTGAAAGAAAAATGCAAAACTAACCTCTTCAATCGGTTGGTCAAGACATTGCACCTTAACCCCTCTGTCTTTCAAGGCGTTGTAGTGAGACCTGCCGACAATGAAGGCGTCAATTTTACCTGCCTCCAAACTCTGAATGAAGTTGCCGAGTGAATCAAGGTACAAGTATTCGGCATTGGGAAAAAATTTTTTCGCGTTAATTTCGTACGCTGAACCGGGATAAACGCCGATACGCGCAGATTGCAAATCGGCGAATGAAGTTATTTTATGTTCGTCACTGCAACCTGCTATAAAAATCGCCGTGACAATTAAACTAAGCAATAAAATTTTTCGCATTGCCATAAATACTAATCCCTAGCCCCTAATTCCTAGCCCCTAGCCCCTACTTTTTCGGTACTGTTAAACTTTCCGGCTTAGTCGCCTTTAACTCAAACCGCCGTGAATCCTTCGCCAAAAGTTTCACGTTAAAACCTTCGCCGACGTCGCGCCAAATTTCATCCGGCAAAAATATTTCTAACTTGCGATTTGGCAACCCCGCTTTAAATTCCGGCACCGCGTACAGAATCACGGTAGATTTATCTGCAAGCGAAATGTTTAGCCTTCCGTCCTTCCTGCACGCCAAAAAAAGTTTCGGCGTCGCGTCGGCAAGTGATTCCAAAATCAGCTTACAATTTTTCGCGTGAGAAGTTTTATTGAAAAGCCCGCTCGTACCCCATTCAAGGCGGTATGAAATTTCTATTTTCGGACGATTGTCAAGCGTCATGGTGCTGGGCGGCGAATAAACCGTAGTCCCGTCGCCAAGCTTGTATTCGCCGATAACCGTAATGAAAAGTTTTTCTTCCGGCATATGCGCCTGCGTAATGAAAGTGTCCTGCGCGTACTTCGTCGCATAAATCCTGTTCATATGCCGATCCTTCGCGTCGTCAATCGTCGCAAATTCTTCGTCCGAATCTTCGGTTGAAATTTTGTAATGAATCATATAAACATTGGACGGCAACTTTTTCAGCGTAAGTTTCAGCCCGCTCGAATCTACCAGCGTTTTATTTTCGTCAATTTCGCAGTACTCAATGTTCGACGCCTTAATAATGTCGTTTAGCAAAAAATAATTTTTCGTCGCACTGATAACGGCAATTTTGACAATTTCGCCGTGCAGTTGAAATTCGCAATTTTGGTCGGACGCCTTGACGCGCTTAACTACAACGCCGCTGCCAAGCACCTCGTCAATTTTATCAATGGGCAAAATTTCACCGCGCTTAATGTCACCGTCACTTTTAACGTCGGCGTCACGCTTAATGTCGGTGTCACGTTTAATGTCAGAATCCTTTTCAATGAGTTTAAACCAAAGTTCAAAGTCACCTGCCGATTGCCACGAAAATTTAATTCTGCTTTTAGTGACGTTAAATTCAAGGTCAGCAACTCTGCGCGGCGGAAATTCCGGCGTCAATGTCACGGTCAAGCCTTGACTGTATTGCAACGCCGGCTTTTCACGCCAAACTTTACTGCCGTCAATTTCGGACAAAAGTTTTTTCTGATTCTCAATTCTATCTTTCGCCGAATAGTAAACGCACTGCAGGCGGTATTGGTACTGCTTGAGATTTTTAACGGCGTTGTCGATAAAAGGCGATTGCACGCAGTCAGCAACAACCACGCTGTTACCGGCGCTGTCCGTGCGCAAAATTCGTACGCCGAGACAATTTTCAGTCGGCAACTTCCACGAAAATTTACATTGCCCGTCCTCCGTCTTTGCAACGAGTTTACTCTCTTCAATGTCGCCGTAAAAAACCGTACTGCAAGTCGTAGGGTCGGACACGGTGCCGAGACGCACGGCGAAAACCGCGTAGCCGTACAAGTAGCCGGGCTTAATGTTCATGTCGGTGACTTCAAACTTTTCAACGTTTTCAGCAATAATTTCGCCGTCACTTATATTTTGCGGAATGCCTTCAAACTTGCGAATCACCGTGTATTTAACGCCTAAGTCATTTGCAGGTTGCCAGCTGATTTTGCAGACGAAATTTGAATTAAGCGTGACAAGGCTTGTAGATTTTGCGTTGACTGAAATTTTTCCCATAAGCGCGGACGTGTTTGTACTTTGCGGAACATTTTCAGTGACAATCGCCGTAAGTTTCAAGGGACGTTTCGGCTTAACGGTTTTCAATCTTTCACGCGCGGCGCGATATTCCGGCAACTTGCTCAAAATTTCCATGCAGTCCGATACAACTTTGTCGGGGTGAACGGTAAGCGCGGGAAGTTTTGATTCTGCCCAACGAAGTAACTCACGGCGCTTAAGGTCGGCGGCAATTCCGTTGATTCGCCATTCAATCTTTCTGATTTCTGTAGCTTCCGGCTTAAGCAATTTTGTTTTTGCCAAAACTTTCATAACTTCAGTAATAAGCGGCTTAAGGTCTTCCGTGCTTGAAGTGTCGGACTTCGCGGCGCGGCTGATTAAATCCAGCATTGAATTGACGTACTCAATGTAGTGGTTAAAACTTTTAAATTCATGCAGTGAGAAGTTGCAGGCGGGGCAGTGGTCAACTACGGCAGGAATTTTTTTGCCGCACTTGGGACACTCTACAAAAAAAGTTTCGCCGCAAATTTTACAAGCCGCGCGCTCTGCCTCTTCGTGCGTACGAAAATTTTCAAAGGCTCCGCAATTACCGCAGGTGACGCAGAAAAAATTTTCCTCCGCGTTGTAAACTGATTCATAGGGGTCATTTAAAATTCCCGCCGCCTTATTGTACAGCGCCGCGCTAAGTTCGTAGGTCAAGAAGTTTGGAAAACGGCGGCGAATGCGATTAATGCAGTTGTCGGCAAAATTTTTATCGTGCTTAAAAATATCCGGCGCGGCTTTCAACTTGCCGAAAAATTCATCAAGCGTTTCAATTTTCAGTGAGTGATCGTACTTAAATCTGTTTTCGTCGCTGTTAAAAATTTGCGTCTGTGCAAGATTTAAAAGCGCTTTAAGTGACTGCCACGCGGGAATTGGTGAGGAAATTTTTTTAGCCTCTTTTCTAAAAATTTCGCAGATGTCATCGGTATCACGGCGCTTGTAAAATTCAGCGGACGGCTCCACTTTTTTTTCAAGGTAGTACGCAAGTTCATAAAAGTTGCTGACTTCCGAAGACCAGCCGTAATTTTGGCGGTCGGGTACGGTTTGAAATTCGGCGAAGTATTTTCTAAGTTCGGCAAGCACTGAATCGGCGATAAAAAAATTATTCAGCGTCTCCATAATGCTTTTATCTGTCCGCGCAGTTTTAACCTCAAAGCCCTGCTCTTTGTAAGTAGCCGTGATTGTCGCGGGGCTGAGCTTTAATTTTTCTTTAATTCGTTTTATTTGGGTTTGATTGACTTGCAAGACGCCGCTCGTTTCGCCGCGTTGAATGTCTATGTAAACGCGAAGTTGTTCAATACGTAATTGCTTAAGTGATTCGGCCTCGACTTGCCGCAGTTTAGGATTGTCAAGCACCATTGCAATGTAGTTGTCAAGTTCCAATTCTTCTTTGATTTCGGCAAGACGGGTTGAATCGACGGTAGTATTTTGTTCGGCGGTCAAACGTTTTTTCCAATTTTCGTAAGCCGCACGAATTTTTTTCAAATTGTCGGGCGGGTCAAACTCCAAGCCAAGCATTTCAAAAATATTTCGTTTCGCCAAACTTTTTTAGCTCCTTCATAAAAGTAAAAAAATTTTTTTGATTATATCACGCTGAAAATCTTCACTCAAGTAATTGTAGAAATTATAATTAGGGGCTAGGGGTTATTA
>JAFTEG010000045.1 GCA_017453765.1 Selenomonadaceae bacterium | reverse complement strand
TCTACCGATCCATCGATCTACCGATCCATCGATCCATCGATCTACCGATCCATCGATCCATAATACACTTCCAAATATTTTTCGGCAACGCTTTCAATATAAAATTTCTTCGCCGCATCGGGTACGCGCGCCGAAATTTTTTTATAAGCGTCCTCGTCATTGGCAAGCTCTGTCAAAATTTCCGCCAACTGTTCAACCGGCACTTTGTCATTTTTGTCAAGCGAAAAGACAATTCCCGCCGATTCACCGTTTTTAGTTTTTAACATTTCCGCAGATTCGCCTAAATCCGAACAGACTACAGGACGCCCACTGAAAAAGCTGTCGATTATCATAAGGGGAAAACTTTCACCCAAAAATTCACTCGGCAACAATCCGATATCAGCCGTCGCAAGATAATCGCGCACGTTGCTTTTAAAGCCGGTTAAATGCACGAACTCCGGCACGTGACCTTTCAGCTTGTCGTACATCTCGCCGCTGCCTACCAATACCAAATCTATTCTGCGCGAACTGTTTCTATTGGCAAGAGTCACGGCGTCAATGGCGGACTGCCAGCCTTTTTCCGGAATGGCGCGGCTTACCGTGCAACAGACAAAGGCGTCTTGCGGAATGTTCAATTCACTGCGCGGAATGGGATTTATTTTTGAAAGTTCAAGACCGTTGCCGATTTTATGAAAAATTTCATTCGGCGTCCAATCGTGCTCCGTGAAAGGCTTTAAATTCTTTTCGGCAATGTAAATAAAGGCGTCGACAGAATTTTTAACGCGGTTTAGCAAGTTGACCAAGTGCACTTCCGCCGTTGCCTCGTACATGCCGTGAAGTGTCACGACGTGATGAAGGGCGGGATTTTTTTCAGCCACGTAACTTACCGCCTCGTCAACGGAACCGTGATGCGAATGAATTACGTCAATTTTAAATTCGTATACAACCTCCGCAAGCCCGTCCGTCTTACCTAAACGCAGTAAAGGCACGTCACCGTGCAACTTCTTCCTAATGTCAGGCAGTTCCTCACTCATTTGAAAATCTATCACCGTGACGGGATAACCGATTCTACTGTATTCGTTAGCTAAAATCAGCGGGAAAGTTTCGCCGCCGCCGATACTCAATGCAAAGACGCACATTAAGATATTCGGCTTGCGACGCACGCTTAAAATTTTATTCACGTCAAAATATTTTTTAAGCTCCTCAATATCCGTACCGCCGTAGTAGCTGAAAAAATGCTCCTCCAACTGCGCGAAGTGCTTTTCATGCACCGAAGGCGTGACGTGATAATTTTCCGCGACAAATTCGGCAAGGCGCTGATGCTCTTCGTAATAGCGCGGCTCTTTTTGAATTTTAAGCGACGTACTTTTTTTGTGGACGCGATAAAAATTCGTAGCCGCCGCCGTGTAATAGACGCAACCGCCTTTTATTATGTCGAGGTAGAAAAGCCAATCGCCGCAAAGTTTCATATCCTTCCACATTTCACGAACTTTGTCACGAATACAGGTCGGCTTGCGAAATACGGCACTGCTGACATTGGGAATGATATTTTTCACGCCGAATCCGCACTCAACCAATTCAGCGGCAGTGACGGCAAAATTTTTCGTCCAATCAAACGCCTTTATGTCGGCTAAGTATTCGTCCGTCGAAAAAGTTTTAACGCCGTCTTGCATAAAATCAGACCGCGCGAAGGCAAGCTGTATCGCGTCGTCGGTGAAAGCGTCAACCAGCGATTCCAAAAAATTTTCCGCGCTGTAGTCGTCCGATTCGGCTATCCAAATTAAACTACCCTTCGCCGCGTCAATGCCGCGTTGCCATTGTATGAAGGCGCCGCCGGAATTTTCGGTGTTAAAAATCATGCGCGTATTTTCTTTGTGCAACTCGTAAAATTCGTTCAAAATATCGCGGCTGTCATCGGTCGACGCGTCGTCAAGCAGAATCACTTCAAAATTTTTGTACGTCTGATTGTAAATCGTTTCAAGGCGTTGGCGCAGGTATTGGGCGTGATTGTAATTCGGCACAATGACGCTGACAAGCCCCGTGAATTTGGATTTACTCAACTTCCAAAGTTTCACGCCGTCGGAAGTTTTAGCCTTTGACGCGGAAAATTTTAACAGCGCAGATTTAGCCGCCGCCTTTGTGGGAAGGAAAATTTTTTCATGAACCGTCGGCATTTTCTCTTCAACAACATTTTCCGCCGTACGCACGAACTTTTTAAATTTCGGATTGGTGAAAATGCGGTAAGCTTTTAATTTTAAATTTACGTCGCCGTTATCGACTTCGCCGCCTTCGTCATTCGGTTTATCGCCGGAAAAAACTTTTCGTACCAATGAACCCATGCCGCGCAGAGGCGCCGTAACTTTCCATGACGTGGAATTTAAAAGCGTCTGCGCCAATTTTTCAAGCTCGTGATTCTGCGCCAAAAGTGCGGTAATTTTTTCTTCGCAGGCGTCAAGCTGTCTTTCGTACTCGGTAAGCTGATCTTCACGCTCGGCAAGCTGTGAATTACGTGTGGCAATTTGTTTTTCAAGCTCATTGCTTTCATCAAGTAAAATCTGATTGGCGTTTTCCAACTCGTCATTGTAGCGGCTTATGATAGTGTTGACGTTTTCAAGCTCTGAAACTTGCTCGCTTAAATTTTTTACGTTCTTTTTCAGCGTTGAGTTGTATTCGGCAAGATTTTTATTGACGTTTTGCAGATGTTGATTTTGATTGCTGAGGTCGGAATTTTCATTTTCAAGCTCGGCGGTTTTAGTTTGTAAAGCGACGTTTGAAGATTGAATCTGCGCGATAGCGGCGTTAAGCGTTTTTGCGTAGTCAAGGTCAATCTTGCCGCGAACTTCAACGGTCACATTGCCGCTTAAATTCTCGTCAACGTAAAATACAAACTGCGGGTCGTTCGTCAAAAATCTGTAAAAGCCGTCGACAATTTCATTAGCGTTGGTATATGTCACGTAATAATCTTTGCCGTTTACCGTGAAGGCGTCAAGCTTTAGCGAGATAAAATTTTCGTCGGGATCAAAGCGTATTAATTGAATTGGATTAGCTGACGTGAAGACATATTTCACGTAGAAGTTACCGGACGGCTCCACGAAAATATATTTGTCAACGCGTTCATCTGCGTTAAAGTCGTTGCCGGTGTCGAAGTATAGATAACCGTGCGGCAGTGAAAGCTTTTGTGCAAGGTTAAACACGTCGGTATTGCCGGTATCGCGCAGAAAAGCTTTTTCGTCGTAGTTGTACAGCGCCTTGACTTCGGCGGCTTGCTTGTCATTGGACAAAAGTTTCTTCAGCAGGTTCAGCGCGATAAGCTGAAAAGTGCCGGAAAAAGGCGTATCGGAATTTTCAAGGCAAATCTGCGCGAAGGCAAATTGACGATTAATCTTGCCGTCAACTACAAACTTTTCGGCGGCGGGAAAGACTTCAAGGAAAAATTTATCGTCACGGAAATTTTTAACGACGCTTTCCAATACAAAGTACATTTCCGTTTCACCGCGTACACGCTTATTAAATGTCGACGCGGACATATTGTCACGGTGCTTAAGGCGTAAACGAAACTGCACAAGCTTTTCATGCATAATGTAAAAATTCGCGTGAAAGCAAAGATTTACCCACATAAAGTAATCCGGCAACTGCCAAAGTCCCTGCACGTCGTAAAGACTATACTTAGTATAAGCGTCACGCCGAATTAAAAGGCTGGGGTGACACAGACAATTTCCGTTATAAAAAAAATAATTCAGCCACTCTGCGCGGGAGCGGTTTTCTTTATCAAAAATCGTAGCGTAAAAATCGCCTTCATCAAGCGTCTGTAAATTACCGTCCTCATCAATGAACTCGGCAAGCGTAAAGCAGGCGGCGTATTCTTCGTGCGCGTCAAGAAATTCAACCTGCTTTTTAAGTTTATCGGCAGACCAAGTGTCGTCGGAATGGTGAATTGCAATGTACTTACCCTGCGCGGCGGCAAAACCTTCTTGAGTCGCAAGGCGCGGGCCGCGATTTTCAGTGTACAAAAAAGTTTTTATGCGCGGATCGTCAAAAGTTTTTACAACGTCATGCGTGTTGTCGGTGGAGCCGTCGTCGTAGATTAAAAGTTCAAAATCGGTAAAGGTTTGGTCAAGCACGCTTTGAATGGCGGCGGCAATGTACGCGGCGTGATTGTAGCTTGAAAGTATTACGCTGACAGTCGGCTTTTTGCTTTCAATTTTTGAAGGCGGTATCGGTATTTTGCCTAAAATTTTTTTAACGGGAGCTTTATTTTTTTTCGAGTTACTTTTCGCCATTGCTACCTGCCTTTTTCGGAATTACGCTTGACAAGTCGACGAGGCAACCTGCCCAGCTTAAACCTACGCCGAAACCGGTTAAAAGGACGTTGTGCAAATTCTTCACGTCAACCGAAGTTACAACCTCTTCAATCGCGTAGGGAACACTGCCGGAAACCAAATTGCCCGCGTGCGTAATTTTATTGTGGTAGGGGACATTTTCCAACTTGGCTTTCTTCTGCACGTAGCCGAGCATAAATTCATTAGCCTGGTGAAAAATGCAGTAGTCCAAATCTGCGCGGGTGATATCGGCAAGCTTAAGCACGTCGTCCACAAGTTTCGGCACTTCGCGCAGAGTAAAGTAAGCGATAGCCATGCCGTCCATGTAAACTTCGTAGTTTGAATGGTAATTTTTATTTTCGTCGTA
>JAFTEG010000044.1 GCA_017453765.1 Selenomonadaceae bacterium | reverse complement strand
TTTTCATGGCAGCTCTCGGATTTAATTTGAGCAACATTTTCAACAGCATTGGCGCACGCGGACTTGCAAGCGTTGTTTCCAACTCTCCGGCGCTTATGGAGACTGCGACGGACTGGGAAATTGGCGGCGGCAGTGAAAGCGGTACCAGAGCCAGTGTTTCGTACAATCAGCTTGTTGGCGCTTTGAATATCGCCGGCAGTATCTTTACGAATCAGTATTCCGCATCCACGTACTATAACGGCGGTTATACGAACGGCGACGTTTCTGTATACCGTTCTAACTACAGCAGCATTAATTCTACCAGCACCCTTTCGCAAAGCACAGTGTACAACGTCGGCAACCGCAACGGCTACCTTAACGGCTACAATGTCAACACGGATACATTGAATTTTGTCAATGCCGATATTCAATCTTGGACTCGCGAAAACGATTATGTCAATTTCAATATGGGTAACGACACTACATTCGTAGCACAGACAAACAGTTCGACTGACGACATTTTCCGCTACACGACGGACGGCGTAAATACTTACTACGCAAAAATCGGATTTACCAGCCAAGATAACAGTTTTGCTTATCAAGACGGTGTCCTTTTTATCGGCAGTAATGATCATGTAGATACTTTGAACGTTTCGACGTACGACAGAAATATCGATCTGCGCGGAGGTCAGTATATCAGCATTGATAACATTAATGCAAGCAATGCGAACAGCACCTATTACGCGCGTCAACTCATCGGCAACGCCGGCAACAATGAGATTCGTGCCGGTGCAGGCAGTAATGAACTTTGGGGCGGCGCCGGTAATGACGTACTTTATGGCGGCGGCGGCGCTCAAGATACTTATCTTTACGGCGTGAATGAAGGCAGTGACGTTATTTACAATAGCGTCTCCACTGATAAAGTTGATTTGTACAATGTTTCGCTCGAACAGATTAGCGGCTACGGCTATGAAAATAACAATTTGATTCTTAACATGGCAGGCGGCGAATCCCTTACTGTAGTCGGTCAAGACGGCGCGTCCAACTTCGTACTTGCAGATCGCTCCGCATATAACTACAATCGTCAGACCAACACTTGGACTCAGACGGCTCCGGCATCTGTATAAAAAACCCAAAGTTAAATTAAAAAATTAGCAAATAAATAAGTAAGGCGTTAAAGGCATTTTGAATAGACGCCGAGCGATATATATTTTAATTACGGTCGGCAGGTTTTTCAAATTAAGTTAAGCCTGTCGACTTCTTTTATTTTAAAATTTAATGACAGAATGGGAGGATATTTAAAATGGACACAAACGAAAATATAATCCCTGAAAAAAGCTTTTCGGCAGATATCAGCGCTGATAATTTTGATATCAGCCAATACCTGCCTTCCGGCTACACAAATTCTTCTACGACGCCGACTGTAAACAATCACAATGAACTTGCCAATATCAACAATCCGGCTATGACTTTAACTGCGTCATCGGATATTTTCTCCGTTTTCAACAATGCTTTCACTCCTTCGGCGGACGGCTCATATAATTTCAGCACTTTAAGCGCAATGACGACAGGCGTCAATTTCAGCTTTACGGACCTTGTGACGGGTTACACTTTCGTACAGAATAATACTGACAGTTCGTTTTACAACTACAACATCAGCGGTTACAACAACGGCAACACGTCCGTGCAGACAAAAACTATAAGTAGCGGCAGTTACTCAAGCAGTTACACGGCAAGCACTTTCTACAACGTCGGCAACCGCAACGGCTACCTTAACGGCTTTAACAATAACACCGGCGTCATGAATTTTGTCGACGTTAATATTTCTTCGTACAAGAGAACGAATGACTATGTAAGTTTCAATATGGGCAACGGTACTTCATTTCAAGCGCAGACAAGCAGTTCGGAAAATGACATTTTCCAATATACGACGGACGGCACAAATATTTCCTACGCAAAAATCGGCTACAGCGACAGAGACAACAGCTTTGAATACGTTGACGGCGTGCATTATCTCGGCAGCAGTGAACACACTGACGTTTTGAATGTCAATACCTACGAGTCAAAAAATATCGCGCTTGACGGCTCGACAGGTATAATTTACGACAACATTAATAATATAAATGCCGCCGGCTCGACAGGCAACAATACGCTTTACGGCAACGCCGGCAACAATGAGATTCGTGCCGGTGCAGGAAGTAATGAACTTTGGGGCGGCGCCGGTAATGACGTACTTTATGGCGGCGGCGGCGCTCAAGATACTTATCTTTACGGCGTGAATGAAGGCAGTGACGTTATTTACAACAGCGTTGCGACGGATAAAGTTGATTTGTACAATGTCTCTCTTACCGATATTGTTTCGGCAAATGAAGTCGGTCAAGATTTGGTTATTCAAATGCAAGGCGGCGAATCCCTTACTGTAGTCGGTCAAAACGGCGCGTCCAACTTCGTGCTGTCAGATCGCTCCGCTTATAACTACAATCGCCAATCGCACAGCTGGACTAAGACGGCATAACATTTTTCAGCCGATAAAATTCTAAAATGTTTCATGAGGTAATAATTATGGATAATGTCAAAGTTAATTCCACTAATGATTCTTCCAATGAAAATGATTTTACTGCCGTTAATCTGACAGATATTTTTTCCGCCGGTACATCTGAAGTAGATATTAGTTCTTTGCCGGTATCGGTCGAAGACCTCAGCTTAAAAACTAAAATCTATTCAAATATGTCAGAAAGCAGAAGCGAAACTGTCAATGACGTTACGACGGAATCCAGTGAACAACAAAGCACCGTAAGTCAAATTACGGTTGAAGACGGCGTTTTAAATGAAGTCACTACCACTACGCAGATTACTACCGTTGACGGCGTTACCAGTGAAAGCTCGACTACTGAAACCCGTACCATTGTACTTAGTCCCGATATGAATTTTTCTGATATCATTGAGCAGTACAGTTCACTGCCTACTGAAAATGTCGACTACGCTATAACCGGTCGCAACGGCAATTCTGAGCAACATTTTGACGCTAAAAATTCTGACTCGTACCTTTCAAGCCTTTTTTATGACGTCGGCAACCGCAACGGCTATCTCACGGATTTTGTTAAAAACAGCGGCGTAATTAACTTTGTCGACAACGCTGTCAGCTCTTACCTTCGCCAAAGTGACTACGTAAGTTTTAATATGGCAAACGGTACCTCTTTTCAAGCACAGACCGGCGAATCTGCCAACGACATATTGCAGTATTCGACTGACGGCGAAAATGTTTCCTACGCCAAATTAGGTTATCAAGACGCTATTAATACTTTCATTTATGAAAAGGGCGTAAATTTTTACGGCGGCGGAAATTTTGAAGACGTGCTGAAAGTAATTGAAAGCAGTGCAGAAAATATTTGGCTTGACGGCTCACAAGGTGTTTCATACGGCAATATAAACAGTATTGACGCTACAGAATCAACCGGCGACAATCAGCTGGCAGGTAATGCCAATGACAATGAAATTCGCGCAGGCAGCGGCAACAATTTACTTTGGGGACAAGGCGGCAATGATACGCTTTTCGGCGGCGCCGGTACCAATACTTTTTTTTACGGCTTAAATGAAGGCAATGACGTTATTTATAACAGCGCCTTGACCGACAAAATTAATCTGTACAATGTTTCATTGACCGATATCGTTTCGGCTAAGGAAATCGGCGACAACCTCTTAATCGAAATGAGCGGCGGAGAGACCCTTAGAATTGTAGGAGAAAATGGCGCATCTAATTTCACCTTCAGCGACGGTTCATCGTACACTTACAATCGCGAAAATAATACTTGGACGCAGAATGAGTAGAAATTAAGTTTCTCTTTTGTAACACGTTCAACATAACAGGGGGAAATTTTGTGGACGCAGATAATTTTTTTACAGGCAGTATGACTATTTTCGGAGCGAATACTGCTGAATCTGCCGACTTGACAGACGCCGAATTGGAAGGCGCCGACGTAGGTTCAATCATTTTTAAAGACAATTTGTTCTATCTTGTAACGGAAAACGGTCTTGAACTTCTTGGCGAAGACACGGCAGAATATGCAGAGACTATTAAGGTTGATGAGGCTGAGACGGCAACTACGCCGACAGTTAAACCTGCCGATATACCTTACAGGCTACAGCTATGATGAGTCTTCGGTAAGTTTGCAATTTGCGGACGGCGGCAGTTTGCATGTTGAAAGCACTTCAATGGTAGGTTACAAGGTTGAAGAGACGACTTACGCCTTTAATCATGCAAGCGGCGAATGGTTGACAAGTCAATAGATTAGAATTTACCGACACTAAGTTAAAATATTTTGAGTGCAAAAAAGCGCCAGCTCGTTATTGAGTCAGCGCTTTTTTTAATTAAGAATTAAGAATCTGCCGCTAATTTTCATTACGCATTACGCATTACTTTGGCATTTTCAGTGGCAGAAAAACCTGCTGAAAATTTTTTTAATGCGGCTACGGCGCCTTCAAATGAATCAGTCAAAACCAATTCGACGCGGTTGCCTAAAAGTTTTTTAGCCTGTTGAAAGACCAATCTGTAATCGTCACTTGACGACACCAAGACGTAACTTGACGCCAAGTCCGAATGTGCCGCGCCGACAATTTCTGATACCGAAGGCGAAGAGTCCGCACTGCCGGAAACCAAAATTGACGCGCCGGCATTTTGTAATTTCTGCGCCTCGTCCGAATTTTTCGCTACTGCAAGCGCCGCCACCGTCATCAATGCATCGTGCGCGGGCAGGACGTGACTTTCACTCATATTCGTAATTTTCACGTCGCGCAACGGTCCCCAGCCCAACGCTTGATCCAGCGCCTTGCCGACGTGATCCGTATGCAGGTGAACATCAATCATTCCGCCAGCTCTTTCGACGATTGAAAAACTGCTTAAGTCTTTCATCTGCTGTTCAAGCTCCGAAATATTCGCCTTTGCATTTTTCACGCGAAGACGTATGCAGTATGGTCGCACTCTGTCATTTCGCGGGTCCGGCATATTTTTATGCGTACCCAAGCCGAGTGAAAGACTTACTGCCGGTGATACAAAATTGCCGTCAAGCCCTTTCAAACACCCTTTCAAAAAGCTGAACATTATGTGCGCGCCCGCGTCATTGTGTCCCGTCTGTTCTACGGCGTCTTCACCCGTCTTTATCGCCTTTTCCAAAATTTCGGCAATGGGCATGCCGTCACGAACTGCGCGATAAGCTCCCTTTGCAACCGCCTTCGCCACGTATATGAACGGGCTTTCCGGCTTTTCAGGCATTACCCTCTGCGCGTACAAAATGCCGTATTGAAACGCCTTGCCAAATTCCGAGCCGGTAGCGTCGTACTTGCCGATTAAGCCCGTAGCAATGCCGCGAAACATTTGCGCCAAAACCACACCCGCATTTCCACGCGCACCGAATACAGCCGCCGTTGCAACACGCCTGCTTAAGCCGCCTATGCCGTCATCTTTTGCATCAGTCAGCGGCATGACAGCCGCGCCCATCGTCCTAAGTATATGCGTACCCGGCAACGTCCCCGCGCCTTCCTGCGCGTTTATCGTCGCATATTCCAATAAAAATTCACTGTACGCGCCGGATACCATTCGCCTAAAATCTCCGCCTGTTATAACTTCTCTGCTGCCACCCATAATTTTCACCGCCCTTAATGCAAAATTTAATCCTAAATGTTATCGACAAAATTTTTTCGCGTCGAAAGATTTAAGTGATGCTTAATCAAATTTTCATAATGCTTTTACCAAATTTTTACAGCATTTTTATCAAAGAATTTTCATAGTACATATTCATCGGAATGCCGTGTATCGGCGACAAAAATTCTACCGCGTTGATAAAGTCCCTGCCTTCCGCAAAGCCTTCTTTCATAAGTTCGGCGCGTACAATTTCGTAGCCGATGCCGATTAATATGAAGTAAAGCTTACTGCCTGCCGTCGACTTCATTGACTCTTTCAAAGCCTGCACGGATTCTTGATTGACCGCCGGAATTATTTCTTCGCCTGCCTGCACGTAGAAAACTCTTTTTATAAATTCAATGTTCATTGCCTCTACAAAAAATGTGCGACTCTTGCCCGACATAAGCGCCGAAACCTGCGCGGCAAAATTTTTCAGCTCGGCATCACGTTGTTTAAATTCGTCGTAGAAATTAAAAATAACGTCTTCATCAAACCAGCGCGTCTTCTTAAAATATTTGAACCACAGCCTGTTAAATTTGTCGTCCCTGCCTAAATTCAAAGTTTTGCCCAGATAATGGCAGATTTTATTTTTTACATTCTGTTCGCCGCGATTTCTTACTGAAAAATTAAATCTGCTCGACAATTTAACCATATTTTTTGAAAAGCAGTAGTTAAAAATGTCTTGATCCATCCAAATATATTTAGGATTTTCAGCGATAAACTTTATTTCTGCTTGAAAATTTTCAAACTCACTGCCGCGCAGTTTATCAAGATTTATGATAATGACGCCTGCGTTAAAATAATCCGCTGCCCTTACAAGCCCGTCTTTGCAAAGTGGAAATCCCATTCCGTCTATTCCGTTTGTCGATTCGGGAACGGCAGCTATAGTTTTATCGTCAAGCGGAATTTTCCAAAGTTCTCCTATGTCAAGATTTACTACCGTGTCCGAATCAAGGTAAATAACTTTTCCAATGTCATCTGAAAAAATTTTTGTCATAAGCAATCTGAACATGGTACCTATTGTAAAATTTCTTTTGGAAAAATCGGTAAGTATTTCTTTTAGCGCCGCAAGTTCGTCCGCGCAGATTTTTTCCACGTTGTAGAATTTTATCAGCTGATTGTACTGACCGGCAATGTATGAAAATTTATCGCGGTTATCGTCAGTCAAAGTGTCATCGTGCAAAAGGTGCACGGTAACCGAACGGGGGGGGGTGGAGACGTTTTCAAACATTGACAGTATGGACGTGCCGGTAAATTTTGAGTAGCGCCCTGTGCCGTCGTAAAGCCCGTAGCAAACGTGTATCATAAAAGCTCCTTTTAATGTATGGTTAATTTCAGTGTAAAGTTAATTTTGAGATAAGATTAATTTCGGTGTAAAGTTAATGTCGGCGAAGTTAATCGTTGCGAATAAAATCTTGAATGGTGAGCTTGCGTTGCGTCTTCATTTCGCGCATTGGCGTACTGGTTGAAGGCAGTGAAGAGGACAACTCGTCGAACTCTTTCAGCGCGGCTTTCAAGCTGTTTGAAGAGGAAATTTCCTTGCCGTCGGGAGTACGCAAAACCACTTCCAACCTGTCGCCTTCGGTTATGGAGTCGGTGAAGTCAACGGGGTGACCGTTCACCTTAATTTCAAAACTCAAGCGGCTTTTGGGATTGGGCGGATTAAATTTCACGGCAAGCAACGCGTCACTGACGGTAACGGATTTGCGTGAGGTTTTCTTACAAATAATTTCCGCGCCGTCGTCGACAATGGTATTTAAATTTGAAGGACGCCCATTGACTTTCAATTCAAGGCTTGCCATTGTCGGAATGCTGACTTCCTGCCCTTCATACATAATTTTTATGTAGGCGTTAATGCCAATGTAGCTGATAATGTCGGCAACTTTCGGACTGGGCGAATCAATGTACTCAATGCGATCGTTGGGACGTACCGGCTCTGACAGCGGCACTTCCAAATCATTCAGCGTAATTTTCGGCGAGCAGGAATATAAAAATTTCTGTTCATTCAACGTGTAATGAATTTGTCGACCTTCGGCAGGATAGCTGGCAATGTTAAGCACTTCGCCGACCGTGCGCAGTGTCGTGGTATTAATTTCGTCGCCGTCATGCAAAAGGCGATTGGGCAGGCTGTCTTCGTTGTTCACCAAAATTTTCGGCGTGACGGGTTCTTCCGAGCCGTTGATTTTCACGTAGAAATTTGGCGAAACAATTACAACGTCGGCAACTCTAAGTTTCGGCGTGCGACCGTCAATGCCGCGTTCAACTTTAATCCTGCTGTCATTTTTAATCTGCGATTCAAGCGTAGCCGGTTCGCCGTTGACAGTCAACCTTGCCAGCGTCCCCATACTGCCGGGAAAAATCTTTTTTTCGCCGTTTATCATAACCATTAAGCCGAGACCGGGTTTGCCGTTCAATTTGCGAAGTTGAATGCCTGCAGTTAAAAGCGCGTCGCTTACGTTCAATTCGCGGAAATGGAAAAGGCTGTATTCTTCGTCGTTGACGTAGACAGTTAAAAAGTGCAACGTGTTGCTTGACGCAATTTTCAAAATGCCGAGCGGCGTCACGGCGTCGGGGCGACAAAGTTCCTTCGGTATGCCTGTCATGCCTTCGACATTTACCGGCGTGCGAACTTTAACCCTCTGCGCGGGAATTTTCAGCGCGTCGGAAACATATTCGGCAAGTTTCGGCGTAAGGGATCCGCCGCCTACCAAAATTACCGCTTGCGGAAGTTCGCCGCTGTTCAATTCCAAAATCGACGCGGAAATAGCGTTTGCAAGGTTTGAAATCGTTTCAGAAATCGGCGCTACAATTTCGTCCGCCGTCAAATTATATTCTTCGCCGAGAATGTCAAAAAACGTCGCACTTTCACCGTTCGACGCCTTACGCTTGACCGCTTCGGCAACGTTGAAGTCCAGCAAAAATTTTTGTGACAGCGCCTCTGTAATTTCGTCGCCTGCAATGGGTACCATGCCGTAAGCAACCACCGCGCCGTTTTTAGTAATTGCAACGTCGGAAGTCCCCGCGCCTATGTCGACCAGCACTAAATTTAGGTGACGCATTGTCTGCGGAATTAAAACGTTTATCGCGGCGATAGGTTCAAGCGTCAGCGCACGCATTTCAAGCCCCGTGTAATTCAGCGCCGTTTGCATGGAGTCGATAACTTGACGCGGCAGAAATGTTGCAATAATTTTAGCCTGCGCACGCCTGCCGCGCTGTCCAACCAAAATTTTCAGCGGAACGCCGTCCAATTCGTAGCTTATCACGCTGAATCCTACGCAACAATAACTCGTCCTGTCGTCGATTAAATTTGATTCGACAAGCTTTGACTGCGCAATTTGTACGCCGGTGAAATTTAAATTGCTCTGCTGCTCCTCAGTAATGACGCCGTGCATATCCATTTCAACATCGGCAGTCATAGTGAAAAGTGCGCGTCCTGCGGCGGCAACGGCGGCATTGGTAAGTTTGCCTACGTGCTTTGAAAGTTCGTCGCGATCTTTTTCAATGACCTCAGCAACCTGCGGCACGTCGTGTATTTGACCGTCAAGCATGGCGCGGGTTTTATGTTCTTCGCGCGTCGTGGCGATAACTTCCAAATTGCCTTTCTTGTCACGCAACGCTACAATGCCGATAACACTGCGCGTACCGATATCAAGTGCAAAAACTTTTTCGCGTTCATCATTTTTATACGTGGGGCGTAGGGATTTTTTTTCCGGCATTGAAACGGTGACCGGCTCTTCAACCGGCTTTTCATCAGCTTTATTCTTAGTCGCAGTTTTATTGTTAGTTGTAGGTTTATCAGCCGCTTTATCTTTAGCCGCCGTTTTATTAGCAGTTTTATCTTTAGCCGCAGGTGTTTCAGTAGCCGCAGTGTCATCAACAACTTTTTTTCTGCGCGTGCGTTTAGGTTTTTCCTGCGTCGCGGAAGTTTTATCGGCGTTTGAATTTTTATCGGCGGCGGCAGGTTTTTTAGCCTTCTTTTTAGTCGCAGTATCGTCAGCAACTTTTTTTCTGCGCCCGCGTTTAGGTTTTTCTTCCGCGTTTGGATTTTTATCGGCGGAAGTGATATTTTCTTGTTCAACGGTATTTTTATCGGCGGAAACAGTTGCAACGTCGGATTGTTCTGCAACTTCGTCCGAATTTTTTATTTTATCCTCGACTTCAATATCGGGCATGAACTTTTCCTCCCACTCAAAAAGGTTATGCGGTTTATTTCGCGAATCACTTAAAATATTCCTTTATTTAGGGATTAGGGATTAGGGAAGAGGGAATAGAATTAATTAAGAATTAAGGATTAAGGATTAAGAATTAGGAATTAATTCATAACGGCTAACAGCTGACACGGAGGAATTTTTTATGCGAATAATTTTTATGGGAACGCCGGAATTTGCCGTACCGAGTTTGCAGGCATTAATCGAATCAGCCGAAGTTTTATGCGTCGTAACACAGCCAGATAAGCCGAAAGGTCGCGGTCACAAACTTCAACCGCCGCCGGTAAAAATTTTTGCCGAAAAAAATAATATCCCCGTACTTCAGCCGCAAAAATTAAAACCGCCTGAAGTTATCGCTAAGCTTGAAAGTTTTCACGCAGATTTAATCGTAGTCACGGCGTACGGAAAAATTTTGCCGCAAGCAATTTTAGACTTGCCGAAATTCGGTTGCATAAACGTACACGCGTCACTTTTACCGAGATATCGCGGCGCGGCGCCTATTGAATGGTCAATCATAAACGGCGAAAAATTTACCGGCGTCACGATAATGAAAATGGACGCGGGACTTGATACCGGCGATATGCTGGCGTCTAAGCGCATTGAAATATCGGACGAAATGATTTTGCCGGAGCTGAAAGAAATTTTAAGCACGGAAGGCGCAAAACTTTTAATTGAAACGATTAACCGCCTTGACGCAGTGACGCCGATTAAGCAGGATGATTCTTTGTCGAACTACGCGCCTATGCTTACTAAGGATACCGGCAAGATTGATTGGAATAACTCTGCGCGGGACATTCATAATCTTGTACGCGGTTTGTACGGCGGCGCTTACGCATTTATAAATGAACAGAAATTTAAAATTTGGCGTACGAAAATTTCAGAGCAGTTGCAACTTGCCGCAGGTGAAATTAAAATTAGCGGCAGAAAAATTTTT
>JAFTEG010000043.1 GCA_017453765.1 Selenomonadaceae bacterium | reverse complement strand
TTTGACATAACGTGCCGCGCACTTTTGGGACTGAATCAGATTTTGGAAGAAGTCAAGCCGAATATAGTTTTGGTACACGGTGACACGACGACGACTTTTGCCGGCGCTCTTGCCGCTTACTATCACCAAATTTCTGTAGGACACGTCGAGGCGGGATTAAGGACGTGGAATAAATTTTCACCGTATCCTGAGGAAATGAATCGCAAGTTGACCGCCGCCTTAACCGATTTAAATTTTGCGCCGACTGATACCGCGAAAAAAAATCTTCTGCGCGAAGGTACGGACGAAGAAAAAATTTTTGTCACCGGCAACACGGTTATCGACGCGCTTTATAAAACCGTGCGACCGGACTTTAAATTTTCCGACGAATTTTTAAACGGCATTGACTACGAAGGCAAGCGCGTCATTTTGGTGACGACGCATAGACGTGAAAATTTGGGCGACCCCCTGCGGAAGGTTTACAAAGCGCTGAAAAAAGTGCTTGATGAATTTTCCGACGTGGAAATAATTTTTCCCGTGCATAAAAATCCGAAAGTACGCGACATTGTCGACGAAGAGTTGGGCAACTTGCCGCGCGTGCATTTGACAGACCCGCTGGATTATGAACCTTTTGCCAACTTGATGAGCCGCGTTAAACTGATTTTGACTGATTCCGGTGGCGTGCAGGAAGAAGCTCCGGCGCTTGGAAAACCTGTCTTAGTACTGCGCGACACGACGGAAAGACCGGAGGCGTTGGACGCGGGTACGGTTAAGCTTGTCGGTACAGACTTCGACACGGTTTACGGCAACACGAAATTACTTTTGACGGACGCGGCGGCATATAAAAAAATGTCAGAGGCGTGCAACCCCTACGGCGACGGCTTAGCGGCTGAAAGAATCGTGCAAGCAATACTTTGGCATTACAAACTTGCTGATAAAAAACCTGCGGCGTTCAAGCCGAAATTTGATTAAAACGTTCAAGCCGAAGTTTGATTAAAAATTTTTCTTGACTTTTTTTATTGCGACATATAAAATATTAACCGTTGAAAACACGGAGAGGTGTCCGAGTGGTTTAAGGAGCCGGTCTTGAAAACCGGTGATGTCGAAAGGCACCGTGGGTTCGAATCCCACCTTCTCCGCCATTTTTTTTGCCTAAAATTAGCTCCCAAAACCTAACAACTAATCCCGCCGGTTAATGCCGCTCTTGAATTTTAATTACGCGTTGACTTTATTTAACACGACTCGGTAGCTTTTAGCCGGTAGCGGGTAAAAATTTTAATTACGCATTACGAATTAAAACACGTCCACTAAAAAATAAAAAAAGCGTACCTTCCAATGTACGCAAGACCCTCGAGGTACGAACTCGAGGTTTTTTTACTTCCATGATGTCTTTTGTTCACTTTGAGAGTATTATGCCAAAGAAAAAATTTTTTCAAGTACTAAAATCTTTCCTCAATCCTTAATCCTTAATCCTCAATCCTTAATCTCTAAAAAAGTGAAAACTTTACAAAACATAAAAAAGTTGTTATATTGGCGCGATTAATTTTATACGCTTTATTTATTTTTCGGCAGAATTGAGGAGGCGCGATATGCTTATAAAACCGAAAATTGATGACGTCCGCACCGTTGCCGCTACCGGCGAATACAAAGTCATGCCGGTAAGCTGTGAACTTTTGGCGGACGTGAAGACGCCGATTGAAGTGCTTAGGATTTTAAAAAATGTTTCGGCGCATTGCTACATGCTTGAATCCGTCACTGAGAAAGAAAAGTGGGGACGCTACACCTTTTTAGGCTTTAATCCGAAACTTTGTATCACGTGTACCGGCGGCAAAATGAAAATCGGCGACACGGAATTTTTCACGGACAATCCGTCCAAACATATTCGTGAAGTTTTGGCGAATCATAAAAGCCCGCGCCTTGACTACCTGCCGACATTTACCGGCGGGCTTGTAGGTTACTTCGCCTATGACTACATAACCTACGCCGAGCCGACACTGAAAAGTTCGGTTGACGACACGGAAAATTTTCAAGACGTTGACTTAATGCTTTTCGACAAAGTCATTGCCTTTGATAACTTGCGGCAAAAAATTTTTTTAATCGTCAATATGCCGCTTGATAACGTTGATGAAAATTACAGCCGCGCGGTTGACGAGCTGAAAAATATGCGTGAACTGATTTTAAACGGCACGAAAAAAGTTGAGCCGGAAAGTAAATTGACAGGTGAAGTCACGCCGCTTTTTGACAAAGAAACTTACTGCGCAATGGTTGAACGCGCGAAAAATTATATTAACGAAGGCGACATTTTTCAAATCGTTTTATCAAACAGACTTTCCGCTACGTTTGAAGGCAGTCTGCTTAACAAGTACAGAATTTTACGCCTTATAAATCCTTCGCCGTATATGTTTTATTTTTCCGGCACGGACATTGAGGTTGCCGGTGCAAGTCCCGAAACTTTGGTAAAGCTTGAAAACGGCGTACTTCATACATTTCCGCTTGCAGGTACGAGACCGCGCGGCAAAACGCCTGCCGAAGATTTACGCCTTGAAAAAGAATTGCTTGCCGATGAAAAGGAACTTGCCGAACATAATATGCTTGTAGAC
>JAFTEG010000042.1 GCA_017453765.1 Selenomonadaceae bacterium | reverse complement strand
GCGCAAAGAAAAAGTAACAAAAAGAAACATGTCCGCAGAAGTCGCGTCCGGCGACTTGCGCGGACGGGCGCACGTCCTTGTGCGCCCCGCCATAATTGCGGCTGTTACGTAATTTGCAACGTTTTTTGAGTTATTCAACACGACCTAAATAAATTCACGCCGTGCCGAAATATTTCGTGCTAATGGATATGAGGAAGAAAAACAAATTCTTCCTTGTATCCTTTTTTAATTTGTCATAAAATGTAACTGAAAATTTAATGTAACAAAGTCGGCGCCGGTTTAATCTTTTGAAAGGCGAAGGTGCGGGAGGGCGTTTATTATGAGGTTGCAGACAAAGGCAGTCTTGGCTTTTAATGCGGTTATCATTTTTGTATGCATTGCAATGGGCGTGTTAGGCTACATAAGTTCAAAAAACGGTTTGGAAGTGGCATTGCAAAGAAGTGCGCGTTCAAATATCCATTCAATCATTGAGATTATGGAGTATCGCTATCCCGGCGATTGGCGCATTGCGGACGGTCAACTTTACAAAGGTGACGTGAAAATTTCTGAAAACAATGAACTGGTTGACTATCTCGGCAAAGTCTGCGAAGGTCACGTAACCTTCTTTCAAGGCGACACGCGCACTGCTACTACCGTGCAAGATAAAAGCGGTAAACGTGCACTCGGTACAAAGGCGTCCGACCAAATTATAAATGAAGTACTGCGCGGCGGAAATTTTTATACCGGCGTTGCAGAGGTGCTGGGTGAAAAATTTGACTGCGCCTATTCGCCTATGAAAGACGCCGGCGGTCAAATAATCGGTATGATATTCGTAGGCTTGCCGTCAAAATCTTTGAATGACGTTGTGAACAAGTTGGTATTTTCAATAATCGCGGCAATGATTGTAATTATCGCGGTATTCGGCGGCTTGTCTTGGGTATTAATCGGCAGGCAAATGAGCAGATTAGTTCACGTATCGGACGCAATGGAGGAAGTGTCGAAAGGCAATTTGGCGGTTGCGGATTTGGAAGTTACGGCGGAAGATGAGATAGGAATTTTGTCACGCGACGTTAATTTAATGAAAAAGGAACTGCGCGTAATTTTAAAGGACGTTATGGACGCAAGTGAAAAAGTTGCGGCGTCATCAGAGGAGCTTACGGCAAGCGCGGATCAAACGTCCGAATCCATTAACAACGTTGCCGACAGTACGGTTGAGTTGGCGGACTACGCGACGCAACAATCAAACACGGTTGAAGAGTTGCAGGGCATTGTTGACGAAATGGGCGTCAAGATGAAAGAGTTGCACGAGAGCGCGCAGAAAATGGACGACGCGGCTAAAACAAGTCACGAAAGAGCGCTGGACGGCAAGGAAACCGTGGACTTCGCGATACAGCAGATTAAAAAGATTGAAAGTCAGGTTAATAAATCTGCGGACGTTGTAAACACTTTAGGCGAGCGTTCAAAGGAAATCGGCACGATAGTCGACGCAATTTCTGAAATTGCTGACCAAACTAACTTGCTTGCACTCAACGCGGCGATTGAGGCGGCAAGAGCCGGTGAACACGGCAGGGGTTTTGCGGTTGTATCGGAAGAAGTCAGAAAGTTGGCGGAGCAATCTGCGACGGCGGCGAAAAATATTTCCGAGTTGATAACGCAAATTCAAAATGAAACCGCAATCGCGGTAGCCGAAATAAAATTGGGCAATGCTGGCGTAAAGGACGGCACGGAATCGGTTTTGGCGACGGGCGACGCGTTTAAAATTATTGAAGAGCAAGTGTATATGTTAAACGAAAATGTACAGCGCTCCATTCAACACATAGACGCGGTGAACAGTACCAGCCACGCGATTTTAAATGCGATTGAGTCTGTACAAAAAATCAGCCAAAAATCTGCGGACGACGCACAGACAATTTCAGCGGCGACGCAGGAACAGGCGGCTACAATGCACGAAATGGCTACGGCAGGAAATGAACTTTCCGAGCTTGCACAAAAATTACAGAATGAAGTTCGCAAATTTAAAGTTTAACGAAATAAATAAAAAACGGCGCGGATGTACCTTGAAAATCTTTTGCGCCAAAGAAAAAGTAAGTCAAAATAATTCATAAAACAAAAATCCATTTTAACTTTTTACAACTTAATGAACAGGTGGCGAGCAAGTGAGACGGTATTTAATCGAAACAAAAAGCATTTCAAAAATGGTCATAATCATAATCGCCCTAGCGTCGGTGCTGTCCATTTCAATAACGTGCTACATATTGAGAGAAGTCATAACGCGCCACGATGAAGAAATGATTCACGTCATTGCGTCGGACGTTTACGACGACATTAGGCAAGAGTTGATGAAACCGGTAATGCTGTCGCGTACCATTTCCAACGATATTTTTTTACAGCAGAATTTGCAAACTGAACTTACCCGCTCCGAATCAGAAGAAACCTACATTATGACGAACTATTTAAAAATGATTCGTGACAGGTTGAATTGCACGTCGGTTTTTCTTGTATCGGACGCGTCAAAAAATTATTGGCATGCCACCGGTTTTATTAAGCGGCTTGATTTGGAAAATGACCCGCACGATGTTTGGTACAAGTACACGGCAAGTCAAAATGCCGACTACCTTTTACACGTTGACACGGACGAGGCAAATAAAATGAACTTGGAAGTTTTTGTCAACGCGAAAATCAAAGACAGCGACGGCAATTTGTTGGGTATTTGCGGCGTCGGTATCGGCATGGAAGTTTTGCAAAAATTAATCGCGGAAGATGAGCAGCACTACAACATTAAAATTAACCTTGTAAACAGAAACGGCGTAGTGCAGGTTGACACTGACGCCTCCAAAATTGAAAAGGTGAACTTTGAAAGCATTCTGTCATACCAGCCGGACAATCCCTTCATAATTAAAAAAATTAAAGACGGCTATATAATTACACGCTACATTCCCGCCTTTGATTGGTACCTTGTAATTCAGCGCGAAGGCAACGAAATGCAGAGCGCCTTTTCCAACGTGATACTTTACATGACGGTCGGCTTTGTAATTGCGTTGACAATACTTTTAACATTTATACATGAAAGTTTGCGTAAGGAGCAAAAGGCTATTGAAACGTCGGCTAAAAAGCACGGAATTGCCAGTCACGCCGGTTTATATGTTTCAATGCACTTGATTGACTTGAAAAATAATTATATCTACGAACTCAGCAAAAATCCGGAATTTCAACTTTTCATACTCTACGACGGCGAAAGGGCGGAGGAAAAGCTTAAGCACGCGGTTAAAGAAATGACGGTTGACGACGAATTAGACATAATGCTGGAGTTTGTCGACTTCAAGACGTTGCCGAATCGAATGAAAGATAAAAATGTGATTTACCGCGAATTTTTAATCAAGCAATACGGCTGGTGCAAGGCGTACTTTATGACAGGCGAGCTTGACAAAAAAACCGGCGTCAGCGAAACGGTTTTTGCCATTGAGTTAATAGACGAAGAAAAACAGCGCGAGCATCAGTTACAATACCTTTCCGAGACGGACGCCATGACGAAGTTGCGTAACAGAGGCAGCGGCGAAAAAGCTATCACCGATTTAATTGCGAACGGCAAGCAGGGTATGTTTTGCATGATGGACGCCGATAAATTCAAGTCTATCAATGACAACTACGGACACGACGTCGGCGACAAAGTTATAATTGCCATTGCCGATTGTCTGAAAAAAACTTTTAGAAACAGTGATATCGTCATGCGACTCGGCGGCGACGAATTTGCGACGTACGCTATCGGCATTACCGACGAAGAGCACGGGCGAATTGTTATAAACCGGCTTTTCGGTTTTATTGACAAGATTGACATACCGGAGCTCGGCGACAGGAAAATTAATATCAGCTTAGGTGCGGCGTTTTTCAAGGCTGATGATAAAATGTCTTTCGCCGAATTGTACAAGCGCGCAGATTCGGTGACGTACGAAAGTAAAAAGGTTGAAGGCAACTGCGCGACATTTTTTAAAGAATCAAACTTAGATTAAGGTGTTAAAATTAGATTAAGGCGTTAAAATTAGATTAGATAAAAATTTCTTGCCAATTTGTTTTGTTTGTGTTATCATTGCGGCATAAAAAAGAACATAAAAGGTCACGTTACTCTTTTAGATCGTAAGACTCCGATCAGACGCAAACAAAAACCCCTTCAAAAGTTTTCGCGAACTCTTGAAGGGGTTGCGTCTAATTGACGCTAAGGTTTTTGGGATGTGTTACCACTTCTTTTTGAGAAGGCGGTCAATCCACTTGCAAACGTAATTTGTGATAACGCCTGCCACGACCTTTTCTAAGACTCCTAAAAGGAACGTCACGTTACTCCCTCCCTTCCGTTACCGGATTAGGATTTGGTAACAGCGATATTTTACAGCAGGCGAAAAATTTTTTCAATGAATGATGTGGCGGAAAAATCCTGCAGACTAAATGTGTGCGGGATTTTTTGCTTTAAAAAATTTTACATGGCGCGAAAAGTTTTGTACAATATCGTAGCTAAATTTTTTATGACAGGAGACTTTAACTTTGTACGAAACAAAAGCATTTGTACCGAAAATTATTCTGCGCGGCGACAAGGCGGAATTTTTTGCGCAAGCAGGTCAACGCCCCTTCAAACTTGCAGGCGAAATAAATTTTGTAGGCGAAGTGGACGGCACGCAGTTTCATTTCTTCCGTGACGGCAAATTTTCAATCGACGGCAAATTGCACGATTATCAAGACCTTCCGCAAATCCTGAGGGGGGGGGTAGCTGACTACATTGTCTTTGCCGACCCTCATGAACTTACTGTAATTCATGGCATTTTAAATCGTATCGGCTGTCCACGTTCACAAATTGTTTCTCTGCGCGAATTTCTGACAATGCCGCGCGACGCCTTTTACGACGTTGACTCGGATAATCAGCTTATGCAGATTTTAAAGTTTAATTCGGTAAAAACTTTGCTTGACATTGACGCGCACTTTGCAAAAAGTCAACTGCTGACTAAAGGCGCTAATGACGTTACAGAAATTGATTGCGTTTGTGAAGATGAAATGTTGCCGATAAAAGAAAACATTTACAGCCGCGTCTACAAAAAATTTTCCGATTGTCAATTCCGCCACTACGACGCCGCACTTGTCTACGGCAGGGAAGGCATCGACTTTATCGCAGAATTTTCAGCGCTGGAAGGCGTAACCGACGTTGTTATAACTTTTGCAAAGTACGGTTCGGATTTTGAAAAATATATCGGCGCGACGGTAAATCATTTTGAAAAGGTAAACTTCATTCCGAGTTTCGCAGGCAGGTGGTTTTTCTGTCACCGTCACAAGGCGCCGAAGGATTTTGCCATGTACGTTGTCACGCATAAGCCCTTGCCGCCTGAACACGTAGAAAATCTTCCCGCCGGTTACAAAGTCATTCACGCGGGACGTGGCATTTCAGCTGACTTAGGTTATCTCGGCGACAATACCGGCGACAATGTCAGCTACCTCAATCCATACATTAACGAACTTACGGCGCTTTATTGGATGTGGAAAAATACGGCTCATTCGATAATCGGTCTTTCTCACTACCGCAGATTTTTTACTGAATCGGAAGAAAAACCTTTTACCGAGATAAACGATTTAAATTTTTCATATGAAAAAATTTTAACTCAAGATGCGGCGGAAAATTTTTTGCAGAAATATGACATTATTGTTACACGATTAGCAGGGCATTTTGCTTCGCAATTTGAAGACATACAAACTTCCGCCGGATTAGAATTAGCTAAATTAGTAAAAAGTACCATTCAAAAAAATATGGTCAAGCTTTATCCTGATTATGAAAACGCCTTCGATTACGTGATGAACTCACCGACGTATTACGAATGCCATATGTTTATCACGAGAAAATATATTTTTGAAAGTTACTGTGAATGGCTTTTTTCATTTTTACTGAATACCGCCCATGAAATTTTAGAAAAAGTGCCGCTTGAAAAAGTTCCATATATGCCGAGACGCGTTATAGGACATTTTGCTGAAAGAATGTTTACTGTTTGGCTTTTAAAAAATAATTTACGCGTTAAGGAATTAAATAAAATGTGGATATCTAATTTATGAAAGCGCCTTGCCAATTTGTTTTGTTTGTGCTACCATTGTAATATTTAAAAGAAAATTATATCCATGGTTGTCACCGGCGTAAAAGAAAATCCCCTCAAGAGTTCTGGTAAAACTTTCGAGGGGATTGCGCCATTTAGGACGCTGAGTTACGCGTTACCGCCTGTTTTTCTTTCCGAAGAAGTGGTCAATGAGCTGTAACGTCAATATTATAAAACAGGTGAAGATTTTTTCAACGCCGCATTAAATCCTGCAGGCTTAAGGCTTGCGGGGTTTTTTGTTTGAAAAATTTTACATAATGCGAAAACTTTTGTACAATAAGCCGACAACTAAATTTTAGAGGTGTAGTTTATGTCAGAGGATAAAATTTTAAGCGGAGATGAAGTTTTAAAGAAGTACGACAAAGAATCAAACACAATGGTATATGTCGGCGTCATGGCGAAGGTAGTAACGGCGCTGGCAATAAGTTTTTCCGTCTTTCAACTTTACACGGCAATTTTCGGCGTATTGGACGCGCAATTACAACGCGCGATACATTTAGGTTTCGGTTTGGCACTTTCATTTTTGCTGTATCCAATGAAAAAGAGTTGGCGGCGGGACAAACTTCACCCTGTCGACGGCGCATTGGCGATACTCGGCGCGGCGGCTCCGGCGTACATAGTGATAAACTATTACCAGCTTGTACTTCGCGCAGGTTTACCTACGGCGTCGGACATTTTTATAGGCATTATCGGTATTGTACTTGTCATTGAAGCGGCGCGGCGCGTTGTCGGAATACCAATGGTCTGCGTAGTTTTATTTTTTATCGCCTACGCATTTTTGGGACCGTACATGCCGGGCGCATTGGCACATCGCGGCTTGACGGCGGATCAATTTGTAAGTCACGTCTACTACACGACGGAAGGAATTTTCGGCATACCGCTGGGCGTCTCGTCGACATTTATATTTTTGTTCATACTTTTCGGCGCGTACTTGGAAGGCACGGGGCTGGGAAAATTTTTTATCGACATTGCGAATGCGATAGCCGGTTGGGCAAGCGGCGGACCTGCGAAAGTCGCGGTACTTTCCAGCGGCTTAATGGGAACGGTAAGCGGCAGTTCGGTTGCAAACGTGGTAGGCACGGGTTCACTTACAATACCGATGATGAAAAAGTTGGGCTATCACAAAGACTTTGCAGGCGCGGTCGAGGCGGCGGCGTCTACCGGCGGTCAGCTTATGCCACCGGTAATGGGCGCGGCGGCGTTTTTGATGACGGAATTTGTCGGCGTACCATACATTGAAATTGTCAAGGCGGCGATAATCCCCGCGTTTTTGTACTTTATCGGCGTATGGCTCGGCGTACACTTCGAGGCTAAGCGAAATAATTTGCAGGGCATACCGCGTGACGAATTGCCGCGATTTTTTGACATACTGCGCGAACGCGGACATTTGGCGATACCGCTGATAATTATCGTGTGGCTCTTGGTAAGCGGCTATTCGCCCATGCGTGCGGCGTTGGTAGCAATTTTCGCGTCAATCATTGTTTCGGCGCTGAAAAAATCTACGCGAATGAAACCGGCTGAAATTGTAAAGGGTCTTGAAAACGGTGCGCGAAATGTTTTGGGCGTATTGGTAGCCTGCGCGTCGGCGGGAATAATTATCGGCGTAGTGACAAAGACCGGTGTAGGTTTGAAATTGGCGTCGACGCTTTTGGACTTGACAAGCGGCTTGTTGTTGCCGAGTATGTTTTTAACAATGATAACGGCGATAATTTTGGGCATGGGCGTACCGACTACGGCGAACTACGTCATAACGTCGACAATCGCGGCTCCGGCACTTTTACAAATGGGCGTACCGATTTTGGCGGCGCATATGTTTGTATTTTACTTCGGCATAATTGCTGACGTGACACCGCCGGTAGCGTTGGCGGCATATGCAGGCGCGGGAATTTCCGGCGGTAACGCGCTGAAAACCGGCGTCAATGCGTCGAAGTTGGCAATAGCGGCGTTTATCATTCCATATATGTTCGTGCTAAGTCCCGATTTATTAATGGTAAACGGCTTGACGCCTGCCTTGATTGAATCGCTGATAACGGCGCTTGTCGGCATGGTCGCACTGTCTTCGTCATTAATCGGTTACCTTGCCGCGCCACTTCGTACGGTTGAGCGATTAATTTTATTTGGCGGCGGCATTATGCTGATAAAGCCGGGCTTGATGACGGACGTAATAGGCGTAGCGATTTTTGCCGCGATTTTGTTTTTGCAGATTAAGGGTAGAGCTAAGGCTTAGTGAGTGTTATGAGTGACATTAAAATTGTCGGTATCGGTTGGGAAGGAAATGATTATCTTGAAAAATTTTCTGAACGAACTTCTTGGGATGTAACCGCAATTTCTATAAGTTCTAGTCGATTTGATTTAGAAAAGAGTTCGTCAAAAATTAAAATTGACATTGCCTCCGATTATAAATATATGATTGACGGCTGGAGTCCTCCACATTCAGAAAAATTGGCAATTAAACATTACGACGAAATTTTTCAAGCACTTTCGGACGCCGAATTAGTCATAATGGTATCAGACATTGGGGATGCCGACGGCGGCGGAGCTACACCGCTTGTATCATACCTTGCTAAAGATATCGGCGCCGTGTCTGTTGCGGTAGTCTGCTTTCCGTTTTATTTTGCAGGTCAGCGACGCAGAAAAAGTGCTCTCGACACTTTGATAAAACTTAATTCGGCGGCTGATTATGTATGCTTGATAGAATCAGACTACATTCTTTCCTACTGTCCTCCCAAAACTCCAATGACAAAGGCTTGGGAAATAATAAGTAATTTGGTTGCAGAAACAGTGAGTCAAATTTTAAATTGCTATGAACAGCTGAAATCAGACGAACTTTTCTTGCAGGATATAAAAAGGAGAAAATAACTTTGGAAAAAAAGAGAATTTTCCATTCAAGATTTACAAATGATAAGATGATTTTGGAAAAAATTCCCCGCGCAGATTTTGCGATAATCGGCGGCTCCGGCACTCTTTCAAGCAACTTTCCGAATAAGTTTGCGGACGCGGAAAATAATTTTGCGTACGTAAGAATTTTGGCGGAAAATTTATTTTTCATGACGCCGTACGGTAAAAGCCCCGCCATTAAAATTTTTGAAGTGGACGGCAAAATTGTTTTGACGTGTAAAATGCACGGCTGGCGGAGCGGTGTCACTCGCGCAGATTCGTCACGGCAAATTTTTTGGCTGTTTCGTGAAGCCGGCGTAAAAAATATTTTGTCGGAAGGCGGCGTCGGTACGGTCAATCACCTGCTTAATCCCCGCGATTTAATGATACCTGATGACTACCTTGACTTGTCGGTAAGAAAAGACGTGCAACTTGACGGTAAATATTTATTGATAATGCGGCAGGCACTTTGTCCCGCGCTTAGAAAATCTCTGCTTGATTCGGCTAAGAAGTTTTTTGACGGCAGAATTTTTGAACGCGGCATTTACGCGGTGACGGACGGTCGGCATTTTGAAAGTCCCGCCGAAATTTCGATGATGAAAGGTCACGCCGATATTGTAGGACAGAGTTTGGCGCCGGAAGTTTACTTGGCGCGTGAGATCGGTGCTTGCTACGCCAATTTGTCGTTCGTGGTGAATTACGGCGAAGGCATTTTCGATTGGTCGCACGAAGTTATGAAGGATATCTTTTTTGATGACGCGGAGTTAATCGGAAAAATTTTGCTTGACGTTATCAGAAATATTGACGCTGAAAATAAAGATTGTCACTGCGCTGAGTATCGCAAAGAAACGTTGCTG
>JAFTEG010000431.1 GCA_017453765.1 Selenomonadaceae bacterium | reverse complement strand
GTCCACGTTTTACGTTGCGGTAATTTATGCGTTACTGCCGCGATTAACCGTTACGGTAGAGTTAATGTTACGAATCGACGCTGGTTAATGCCGCTCTTAAATTTGAATTTTATCGCGTTGACTTTATTCAACAGCCCCTAGTTACTATCGATCTATCGATCTATCGATCTAGCTACTAAAAAAAGTCTCCGACTCAATTTGAACCGGAGATTTTTTGTTTCTAAATTTTTCTTGCACGCTTAAGCTTTCGCGCCTCATTCAACATAGCGCGTGCATTTTGAATAGCGGCGGGAATTTCTGAACCGGACGCCATACGCGCAATTTCCGTGACGCGTTCATCAGCCGCAAGTTTTTCTACGCCGGTGACCGTGCGCGTCCCCTTTTCACTCTTCTCAATGTGCAGGTGAACATCAGCCATACAAGCAATTTGTGCAAGGTGCGTGACGCATAAAACCTGCTTGGCGCGTGAAACTTTGTCAATGCATTCGGCTACAACTTTGGCAGTCGTGCCGCCCAATCCCGCGTCAATCTCATCAAAAATCATCGTCGACGCAGAATCTTCACGCCCCGCCGAAACCGTTTTAATCGCCAACGCAATGCGCGAAAGTTCGCCGCCGGATACAACTTTTGAAAGGGACGCCGCCTCTTCGCCGATATTCGCAGAAAAAAATATATCCGCCATATCGCCGCCGTTTTCTGTCAACTCGTCCGCCGGTGCAACACCTATAAAAAACGTCGCATTTTTCATACCCAGCCGCCGAATTTCTTTTTCAATCGCCGCACCTAAAGCGTCCGCCGAGTCTTTTCGCAGTTGCATTAACGTTGCGGCACGTTTTTTTGTCAGCGTTTCAAGCTTTTCAATCAATCTGCGCGTCGATTCAACGTCCGAATCAAAATTTTCAATCGCGTTAATGTCAGCACGAATTTTTTCAAGCCGCTTTAAAATTTCGTCAACATTGGCGCCGTACTTTTTCAGCTTGAAAATTACGTCCTTCCTTTCGTTAAGGCGATCCAAAATTTCCGGCGAAAAGTCCATAGCGTCAGAATACGCGCGAATTTCGTCATAAGCTTCGCGCAGATTAATTTCCGCGTCATCCAAAAATTTCAGCACGGAATTTATTTTTTCATCGTACTTAGCAACGTCGATAAGATTTTTCTGCACCTTAGCAAGCGCGGTTAAAATGTCGAACTCTTCACCGTTGCCCAAAAGTACGCGCGATTCCTCGACGTGCGAAGAAATTTTTTCGGCATTGGAGAGCTTGCGAAGTTCCGTTTCAAGCTCCTCATCTTCGTGCGGCTGAAGGTTTGCGGCAGAAATTTCCTGCTCCTGCCAACGCAACATTTCAAGCCTTTCATCGTGCTCCGATTTAGATTTTTCCTTTTCGGCAAGCGCTTTAACCTGCTTTTTCCATGAGCGAAAAATTTTTTGATAATCTGCCAATACTGCGGAAATTTTATCGTCGCCGCCAATCAAGCTGTAAATTTTTTCCGGCTTAAGCAGTGAAAGATTTTCGCTTTGTCCGTGAATGTCGACAAGCGCCGCGCCGATTTTTTTCAGTACCGACAAAGTCACGTGAGAACCGTTGACAAGAATACTGTTTTTACCTGCGCGATTGACCTTGCGCTTTATGATTAAGCTGTCGTCTTCTTCAATGTCAAATTCTTTCAGCAAGATTTTGACGGCAGAATTTTTTTCAGGCAAAAAAACCGCCTCAACGCAGAACTCATCGCAACCTGCGCGAATTTGGCTTGTATTCGCACGGTTACCGAGTGCCGCGCCGAGAGCGTCAATTAAAATGGATTTTCCCGCGCCTGTTTCGCCTGTCAAAATGTTTAGCCCTTTGTCAAATTCAAGTTCAATTTTTTCAATCAGCGCGAAATTTTGCACGGTTAAACTTTTCAGCATCTGCTAACCTCAAATATATAATCCCTTCTCACTAATTACTATCGATCCGGTCACTATCGATCTACTTCCCTGTCGAGCCGCGCTTGGTCAAGGGTACGCCCGCCGCGCAGAGGGGACAATTTTCCGGCTTAAAAATTTCCACGTCCATATGCAAAAGTGCAAAAGCCGGTACGTCGCCAAAAGTCGCCTTGCCGCCGGAGCGATCAACCAACATACTGACTGCAACCGGTACGCCGCCGAACTCTTTTACCACGTCGATAACCTCACGAATAGAGCCGCCGGTAGTCACAACGTCTTCAACTATTAAAACCCTTTCGCCTTCGTGCAACGTAAAGCCGCGCCGAAATGTCATCTTGCCTTCAACGCGTTCGGTAAAAATTGCACGCGTACCCAGCGCCTTGCCTGTTTCGTGCGCAAGAATAATGCCGCCGGTCATGGGACCGACAACCGTTTCAATCTGCGCGTCTTTGAAATGCTCCGCCATTGCTTGACAAAGTTTTTCCGTATACTTGGGGTGTTCAAGCACGCGGAATTTCTCGATGTAGTGCGGTGAATGTTGAAGGGACGTCAACAAAAAATGCCCTGTCATAATCGCGCCGGTTTCAACCAACAAATCATAAACTTCTTTTTCAGTCATAAAATATTTTCCTTTCAAAAATCGTTCGGATAAAGTTTTTTCACAATGTCGCTTGAAATTTCAAAATGCTGATAATCTTTTAAGCTTTTCCAATTGCCGCCCCACTCAAAGCCATGCTCTATAAAAAGTTTGTAGCACAAATCATTTTCGGTAATTTTGTAGGGGAAATCTTTTTCTCTGTCCAAATATTTTTCTGCAGTTGCGGGCTCCAAAATTCTTTTTCCGTCAGAATATTTTACGAACGGATTATAAAGCGTGTTAATGTCGACCGCCAAGCCCAAGCCGTGTTTTGAAATTCTTTTGGTATGGGAAATAAAACGGAAGTTGAAACAGGACGAATTATTATCGCGCATTGAAAGTTCGTCGTCAGCATTGTATTCGTCAACGAGTTTAATTTTTTCGATAGGGTAATTTGCCAAATACAATTTTTGAAAAATATCAATCAAGTCATAGGCAATGTAGGCGTTACAAATAATTTCGCCTTCGTGCGTGTTGCCTTGTAAATCTTTGTGCAAGACATGCAAGTAGCGTAAATCTTCGACAGGCAAAGTGCAATTATCTTTGAAAGATTTTCCCTTAATTCTGGCAAAAATTTTATCGTCAATCTTCGTGACAAAAAAACCTTTTTCGTAAATTTCTTTTTCCGCCGCAGAAAGATTTTCGGCAGTAATTTCAGCGGTAGAAATTTCGGCAAAGGTTGTTTGCGGATTAAAAAGAATTGTTGCTCCCGTCATAATGGCGGCGATTAAAAATTTTTTCATCAAATTTCAAATTCCTTTAATCTCGGCTAAAATTTTCTGCGCGGCGTCCTTAGGATTTTCCGCCTTAGTAATGGGTCTGCCGATAACAAGGTAGTTGGCACCGTTTTTAAGCGCGGCGGCAGGCGTTGAAATGCGGCTTTGGTCGTTAATGTCAGCACCGGCGGGACGAATGCCGGGCGTAATGATTAAGAAGTCGTCACCGCAATTTTCGCGAATCAATTTAGCTTCCTGCGGCGACGCTACAACGCCGTCAACACCTGCGGACTTGGCAAGTTTGGCAAGGCGTACAACCTGCGCGGAAATTTCCGTAGCACCGTAGCCTAAGCCCTCCCAGTCAGATTGATTGATACTTGTCAAAATCGTTACGGCAATTAATTTCGGCTTTGCAATTCCCAGCCGCGCAGATTCTTCACGCAACTTGTCAGCCGCAGTTTTCATCATGGTAAAGCCGCCGGTCGCGTGAATGTTCATAATATCCGCGCCCAAATTCATCAGTGAACAAAGACCGTTCGCCGTCGTGTTGGGAATGTCGCAAAGTTTGAGGTCAAGGAAAATTTTTTTGTCGAGACTTTTCAGCCAATCCAAAACGTCAGTGCCGACGCTGTAGAAAAGCTCCATACCGACTTTGTAAAATTTCACGCTGTCGCCCAATTCGGTAACCAGTTTTTTCACGTCGCCGAAATGGTGAAAATCCAGCGCTACAATTAATCTTTCATCAGCCATTTTATCACCTGCTTTTAAAATTTTTTACTGAGTAAATTATTTAACTTTGCCGACAAGTTCAGAAATATTGCTGAGGTTATGACGCTGTAAATATTTTTCCAAGTCATCCGCAATTTTCATCGTGACGTTGGGATTGAGGAAATTGGCAGTACCGACGGCAACGGCAGAGGCGCCTGCCAAAAAAAATTCCGCCGCGTCCGCGCAGGTTTTAATGCCGCCCATGCCGATAATCGGAATTTTTACCGCGCGTGCAACTTGATAAACCATTCGCACGGCAACGGGCTTAATCGCGGCGCCGGACAAACCGCCCGTGATATTGCCAAGTGTCGTTTTCCACGTGTCAACATTAATCTGCATACCCATAAGCGTATTTATCAGCGACAGGCAGTCAGCGCCGGCAGATTCTACGGCAAGCGCAATTTCGGTAATGTCCGTGACGTTGGGACTAAGTTTCACGATAACCGGTTTGCCGGTATTTTTTTTTGCCTCCGCCGTGACGTCAAACGCCGCCTTAGGATCGGTGCCGAAAATAATTCCGCCGTCTTTCACGTTGGGACAGGAAATATTTAACTCCAATGCCGCCACGCCGTCAACATTCAGCAGTTTGGCAAGTTCGCCGTAGTCTTCGACGCTTGAACCGCTTATGTTTACAATGACGTTCATATTGTATTTTTTTATGCGCGGCAGAATTTCTGCTAAAAATTTTTCGACGCCGGGATTTTCAAGACCGATTGAATTTAACATACCCATCGGCGTTTCGGCAATTCTCACGCCTTCATTGCCACTGCGCGGCTTAAGCGTTATGCATTTAACCATGACCGCGCCGAGTTTTTGAAGGTCGACGAAGTTTTCATATTCTTCACCGAAACCGAAAGTCCCCGACGCGGCAAGTATCGGCGTGTTCATCTTTATGCCGCAAATTTCAGTTTGTAAAAGTTCACTCATAAATTTTCTCCGGTAGTCCTAACTTTTGTCATTGCTGAATTTATCGAAAAGCGTTTTTAAAATTATCCCGCCGCCAACTAACGCGGCACTTTTTAAAAATTTTATCAGCGCCGAATCTTCAGCCGGTACTTCCTCAGGGTCAAAAGTTCGCGCCGTGTAATTCGTGCTGTACCTTTTATCAATCCACTGCACGAAGTCAAAAAGGTTGCGTAAACTTTGCAGGGACTCTTCATTGGAAAAAGTTTTTTCATTGTGTACGGCTTGATTGCCGGCTTTTCGGCAGAAGTGTACCTTTTTAGTCAAGTCGCCGCCCAATGCCTTTTGAAAAGTCGGCGTGGAAGTCAATGCCAAAAAACTTTCCTTTTCATTAGTTTGCGAATGATTTACCTTCACAAAGTTTTTATCCTTTTTGTAAAGCCATTTGACTGCCGCTTCCATTGCAGTACGTACAAGTTTTATGCAGGCGTTGGGTGAAGTTTTAAAGCCTTCCTCCGCGTCAATGCAGGCTTTTGCGAAGTCGGCATATTCCGGCTTGTCATTTAAAAATGAAAAATTTGCCAAAACATCATCTCCTTGTTAGGTGCTAGGGGTTATTAGGGGCTAGGAGCTAGGGGTTAGGGGTAGGGTTATTGCACTAAGTCACGTCCGATTTTGTAAGCGTCTTTGCACTGCGCCGCCCAATTTTTTTCGCGGTACGCAAATTTTTCCTCCGCGTCGAAAATCGAGGATTCGTACTTTGAATAATCTTTGAACTGCACGGTATTAAAGGCGTGAAGAATTTTCGGTGCCACGCCCAAAATCCTTTCCGCAGTTCCTTCATACATGCCGACGCGTTCCGCCATATTAAACTGCGCCCAGTGATCTTCATTCATATTCATCGTGTAGAAAAAGGCGGACGGCAATTTCTTCGGAAACACGGTAGGAATTTCGCTACTGTAAATGTAGTTTGAAAAGAAAAGTCGCTCAAAAAAAGCTATCATGCCGGCGGAAAGATTCATAAAGTAAATCGGCGAACCGAAAATCACGGCGTCAGCGGCTTTAACATATTCCAATACCGGCGATAAATCGTCTTTCATCGCGCAAGTGCCGTGCGGTTTACTTTTCAGCTTGCAGAAAAAGCAACTGGTACAGCCTTTGAAGTTCAAGCCGTACAGATTGATAATCGCGGCGTCTGCACCGGCGTCCTTAGCACCGTTCGCGGCGTTTTTCAAAAGTTCAGCCGTGTTGCCGTTTTTGCGCGGACTTCCATTTACAAGAATAATTTTTTTCATTTTTTCTAACCTCTCCTATATTAGCCGGTAGCGGTCAGCCTACTTCCTACCTTCTACCCTCTACCCTCTTAATTCTACATTTTTAATTCTTAATTCCCTAAGATATTTTCCGGCTCTACAAATTCTCTTGCATCAAAAACGGGACCGTCCTTGCAAACTTTCTTGCGACCGTTCACCGTTTCAATCGAACAACTTAAACACGCGCCGAGACCGCACGCCATACGCCGTTCAAAACAAATTTCGCAGTGCAAGCCGTTGGCAATAGCCTCAAGCGCCGTGCCGTACATCATTACATCGGGACCGCACGTATAAACCGCAGAATATTTATCCGCAGACAAAATTTCCGGCAAATAATCCGTGACAAATCCCTTTCTGCCGTAGTGATAACTGCCGTCGTCCGTCGTCACGAAAATAATATCAACTGCAGGCAGGCGGGAAAATTCCTTAATCCAAAATGTCACCTCCGCCTTATTCTTGCCGCCGATTAAAACTTCCGCCTCGCGCAGTTTTTCAGCCGCACTTAAAAGCGGCGCAATGCCCATACCGCCGCCGACAAGCAAAACCTTACTGTGTTCCTGCAAACTGAAACCGTTGCCGAGCGGCGCCACGTAATTCAGAATTGTACCGGCTTTTAATTCAGATAAAAATTTTGTGCCGCGCCCTACCACGCGATAAAAAACTTTCACGCCGTTTAAAGTCGACGCGATACCTAAGGGGCGACGCAGTGTAAATTCATTTGACGGCAATTTTATGTTGAGGAATTGTCCCGGCTTAGCAATTTTGGCAAGTTCAGGCGCGTCAAGTTCCATTTTAAAAATCGTCGGCGCAACCTCGACATTGCTTTTAATTTCGCTTTCAAAAATTTCACTCATTGTCATACTCTCTCCAAAAATAAATCACTTCACTTTTATGTGGCAACTATTTTTTTAATTTCTTCCCAATCCAAATTGTTCGCCGCCGCCTTTAACGCCTTAATCTTTTCGCTGTCCTCCGCAGGCAATTTGTATTCTTCAAGTGACTGAATGACAAAAGTCAACGTGTCGTAGTCAAAAGTAGTCGCAACTTCTTGAAGTGTCTCGTAAGCCTCTGCAAGCGCGTCGGGGTCAATCGGCGGCTTAGTGTCGTCTTCAACCTCAACTTTAATCAGCGCAGAAAGTTTTTCGGCGTAAGAGCGGTAGAGTTTTAAAAGTTCCGGCGTATCCTTTTGAATTTCGTCAACGTAGCCTGCATTGCCCGCGTCCTCCAACCTTTTGGCGCGTTCGCTAAGCTCAGCCGCACCGATAACGCGGGCGGTAGATTTAAGCGCGTGAACCTTCGTTGTGTAATTTTTCCAGTCGTCATTGTCGAAGTAGCCTTGAATTTCATCGGCGCCGGAAGTCACGGCGTTGGCAAAAACGGTGAGCGCGTCCATGTATGAATCGGCGCCGCCGCAATGTTCAATGCCCGCCTTAGTGTTAATGTCGTCAACTTTAGTCAGCCAATCCGGCAACGCTGCAATTTCGTCAACGCTTTCATCCGCCGAATTATCAGCCGTATCATCAGAAATTTTTACAAGCTCCGGCGGAAGGTACTTAATCAGCATATTTTCAAGCGCACCGGCATTAATCGGTTTTGTGAGATAATCTTTAAAACCTGCGGCAATGTACTGTTCGCGCGCGCCGCTTATTGCGTTTGCGGTGAGCGATATAACCGGCGTGTCAAGGCATTTACTGTCGGCAAGCTTTTTCATCTCTTGCAACGTCTCAATGCCGTCCATGCCGGGCATACGGTGATCTAAGAAGATTACGTCGTAATGTTTTGCGGCAACCATTTTCAAAGTGTCGTAGCCGCTTTCCGCCGTGTCGATTTGAATTTTAGTTTGCTTAAGCAACCCTTTGACAACGGTTAAATTCATCGCGGTATCGTCGACAACCAAAATCTTAGCGTCGGGCGCGGTGAATTTTTCATGGTATTTTTTATGCTCGGCGTTTTTAAATGCGTCGGCGAAATTGCCCATAGGTTCGGCGTTAATGATTTTCTGCGCGACTTTGAAAGAGAATGTTGAGCCTTCGCCGTAAACGCTGGCAACTTCCAATTTAGTATTCATCATTGCCAAAAGTTGTTGCGTAATGTTCATGCCCAAGCCCGTGCCTTCAATCGTGCGGTTACGTTTCTCCTCAATGCGTTCAAAGGCGCTGAAAAGTTTTGAAAGATCCTCCGGCTTAATGCCAATGCCCGTGTCCGCAACGCTGAATTTAAGCCAAATTGATTCTTCGTCGCGCTTTTCAAAATCTACGCTTAAAGTTACAGAACCTTTTTCCGTGTACTTAACGGCGTTGGTTAAAATGTTCGTGACAACCTGCTTGATTCTGATTTCGTCGCCGTAAATTATGCTTGGAATTTCGGTGTTGGCATTGACTTCAATTTTCAAGCCCTTTTTATCTGCGCGGGGCTTAATCATATTCACAAGGTCATTTAAAACGGAGCTAAGCGCGTATTCGACGGGGATAATTTCCATTTTGCCCGCCTCAATTTTTGAAAAGTCCAAAATGTCATTGACAATGCTAAGCAGAGAATTTCCGGCGCTTTTCAAATTTTCGGCGTACTCTAAAATATTTTTGTCCTTCGACTCGCGCAAAATCATTTCGTCCATGCCCAAAATCGCGTTAATCGGCGTGCGAATTTCATGGCTCATATTGGAAAGGAAGTCGCTTTTATTTTTGGCAGCGTGATTCACCAAGAAATTTTCTTGCTTAAGGCGCTTGTTTTCACTGCTCTTGTAAATCATACGCGCCGCCATGATAAGCACCAACGCAATTAAGCTGAACCCTACCAACATGCCGGTGTACATTGCTTGAAAGCCTACCGCAACGGATTGAAAAGGTACGTAGCCGGAAATGCTGAAGTGATATTTTTCAGATACACTAGCCATATAGACAAAGTACGGTTTATCTTGAAAACTGTAACAAATTGCGGCGCAGTCTTTAGCCAAAGTATCGGTGACAGAATCATAACCGATTTTTTCGCCGAGACTTTCCCACGCGTCGTCCATATCGGGGTGCGTATTTATAAGCGGCGGAACACCTTCCGCAATGACAGCCCAATTTTCAAGGTCGTTTAAAAGAATTACCGTGCCGTCGCCGTTATAAATCATCGTCTTAAAATGTTCACTTACGGCATAATCCCTGTAGTAGTCAAATAAAACGCAAGTTTCGCCGTTGTACTGAAAAGGCACGGCAAAAATCAAGGCAACATTGCGCAGATATTTTACAATAGGTTTATTTTCTTTGACGACGCTTTCACAAGCCGCAATAATGCTTTCCGGCGGCGTATTACCTGCAATAATATTGCCTCGTGATGAAATTATGCCGGAGTGATTGCCGTTTATGTTTTCAAGAAAAGTTATTATGTCATTTGGCGCAATTTGACCGATTTCAACTTTTTCTGCTTGATTTTTTAAATAGGTAATTTCAAGATTGAACCGCTTATTAAGTTCGTAGGCAACGGTGCGGACACTGCGTTCAACGGAATTTTCAAGAGCCTCTGTCAGCATTCGGTTCATATAGCAGTAGCCGAAATAGGTAATAAGGAATATACCGCAAGCTATCGCCAAAAATTCCAGTCCCGCGCGTATTGTCAAAACTTCTTTTGATACAAAACTGTTGTCGTCTTTTTGCTGATTCATATGACCACCTTTCGATTAATTAAGAATTAAGAATGTAGAATTAAGAATTAGATACAAGGTCGAACCTTTTCATCCTTAATTCTTAATCCTTAATTCCCCTACTCTCCCTTCAAACGGTTTTAACGTAGCCGCGTCGGGATTTTTTTCAGTGCTTGCTAAAATCTTAAAACCGCGTGAAATTTCCGCCGGCAGTGTTACGGTCTTGTCGGTAAAGTTAACCGCCGTAATAAATTTCTGATTGCCTAAGGTACGCGCGAAGGCGAAAATTTCTTCACTGTCCGCCAAAAGTATTTCGTAACTGCCCGCCGTCAACACGTCGTTTTCTGCGCGAAGTTTTGAAAGCTTGCGATACCAATTCAAAACCGAATCGGCGTCTTTATCCTCCACTGCGGCATTTATATCACGATAATTTTCATTTACCGGCAACCACGCTTGACCCGTAGTAAAGCCCGCGTTTTTAGTGCTGTCCCACTGCATGGGCGTACGCGCATTGTCACGGCTGAATTTATGTACCGCGTCAAGCGCCTGCGCCTTAGTAAAGCCTTCGTTCAATGCAAAATCATACTGCGCGTGTGACTGAATGTCGTTGTAGTCGTCAATAGAATCCCAAGCGACATTGGTACAGCCGAGTTCTTCGCCTTCAAAAATAAACGGCGTGCCGCGCAGAGTTAAAAGTATCGTTGCCAACGCCTTCGCCGCAGATTTTTTGTCGGGATTTTTCGGCATAAAATAATTTACCGAGCGCGGTCTGTCGTGATTCTCAAAGAAAATGGGATACCAGCCGTTATTTTTCGTAGCCTGCTGACTGGCGTCAAGCGCAGATTTTAACTGCGTCAATTTCCAATCGGCAGGGCGGCACCAAACTTCATTCGGTACGGCAATAAGTGTGTGACTGAACTCGAACAGCATGTCAAAAACGCCGTCTTTGCCAACCCATTTCGGTAAATCTTTCGCCGCTACGCCGTTAGCCTCACCGACAGTGAAAATGTCATGTCCGGCAAAAACCTTCGCTTTAAATTCGTGCAGAAAATCTAAAATGCCGTTCGTGTTCGCCGTAGCCGCGTGAATCGCCGACATACCGTCATTGCCGTCCGGTTTACCGTCTTTAAATTCGGCAGGCTTTTTAATGTAGGTTATCGCGTCAATGCGAAAACCGCCGACGCCTTTGTCAAGCCAAAAATTAGCCGCGTCGAAAAGCGCTCGCCTGACTTCGGGATTTTCCCAGTTCAAGTCCGGCTGTTCAACTGCGAAGGTATGTAAATAATATTGCCCGCGCTCTTCGCACCATTGCCACGCCGAGCCGCCGAAAATACTGCGCCAATTAGTAGGCGCACTGCCGTCAGGTTTAGCGTCACGCCAAATGTACCAGTCCGCCTTTGGATTAGTTTTACTCGACTTAGACTCAAGGAACCATTTATGCTTGTCGGAGCTGTGGTTGTAGACTAAATCCATTACGATTTTAATATTCCGCTTTTTACCTTCGGCAACGAGTTTGTCAAAGTCAGCCATTGTGCCGTACGCGGGATCTATCGCCGTGTAGTCCGAAATGTCGTAGCCGTTGTCAACCTGCGGCGAAGGGTAAATCGGCGTCAACCAAATTGCGCCAATGCCGAGAGATTTAAGATAGTCCAAGTGCGCGGTAATGCCGTTTAAATCGCCCGTGCCGCTGCCTGTCGTGTCCGCGAAACTTTTCGGGTAAATTTGGTAGACAAGAGTTTTTTGCCACCATTTTAAAGAATCTTTAGCTGTCACAATATCACCTGCCAAATTTATCGGAGGCAACATTAAAGCCGCCGTCATTAAAAGTGAACGCTGAATAAATTCTCTGCGATTCATAATTTTTAACCTCTTAATAATCACTAAAAACGGTAGTCAATGCCGCTTTGCTTAAGTATCAAGTTAGCCATATGACGCGATTTTATTTTTTTGAGGAACAACGAAAAGTTTTTCAGCAAAAGGACTATTCCAAACATCATGACTGCCTTTTCGTACAAATTGACAACCGTATTGCTTTAAAATTTCACGCACTTTCTTTTCATATTCCGCCATTAGTCGAAAACCATTTCCGCCTGCTTGGTGCAAATAAAATTCAATTTAGGTCTCTTTTCAATTTCATTGAGTTCAATCATTTCAGGCGCGGCAATAATCAAACGCTCAATTAATTTGTCAGCCGTTTCATCTTCGAGAATAAGACCTGGTATATCTTCCGAATCAGCCCACCAAACTTTTGCTTCGTCGTCCCAATGCAGTTGAACGTTGTAACTGTCCATAAAAAACACCTCTATTTTAAGACAGCGCGTCACCGCCGCCAACGTAGTCTTGAATGGCAAGCGAATATACAAGCCGCCTGTCACGCATAAACGTCAGCATTCTTAAAACTTCCCACGCCGTATCAAGGCTGGTAAGGCAGGGGATACCGTGTTCAACGGTCGCACGTCTGATTCTGAACCCGTCGCGCATAACGTGCTTGCCCGGCGCCTGCGTGTTCACTACCAAATGAATTTTACTGCTCTTAATGCGCTCAATGATATCAATACTGCGCTGATGAACTTTGCCCACAACTTCCGCGTCAATGCCGATTTTTTGTAACGCCTTAGCCGTACCTTCCGTAGCCGCGATTTTAAAACCTAAGTCATAAAACGCCCGTGCAAGTTGCTTGACTTCCTCTTTATCCTTGTCGGCAACGGTGAACAGCACACAGCCTTCAATTGGAATATTCATACCGGCGCCGGTAATTGCCTTGTACAACGCGCGCGCATAGTGGTAGTCAATGCCCATAACTTCACCGGTCGACTTCATTTCAGGTCCAAGCGAAATGTCAACGTCCTGCATCTTTGCGAAGGAAAATACCGGCGCTTTAACCGCAACATAAGCCTTAGGCTCAACAAGTCCGGAGTAAAATCCCTGTGACTTAAGCGAGTGACCGAGTGCCGCGCGTGTTGCAACGTTCACCATTTTTACATTGGTAACCTTGCTTAAAAACGGTACAGTACGGCTTGAACGCGGATTAACTTCAATGACGTAAACAACGCCGTCCGCAACCACGTACTGAATGTTAAGCAGACCCTTGACCTTAAGCGCAAGTGCAAGCCTTTTCGTGTAGTCCGTGATAATGTAAATAATTTTTGAAGGCAAAGTCTGCGGCGGGTAAACGGCAATACTGTCACCGCTGTGAACGCCTGCGCGCTCGACGTGCTCCATTATGCCGGGTATAACCACGTCTTCACCGTCGGCAATGGCGTCTACCTCGACTTCCGTGCCTTGTACGTACCTGTCGACAAGTACGGGGTGGTCGGGAGTAACTTTAACCGCGCGGCTCATGTAGTCCCGCAACTCTTCTTCATTGTAAACTATTTCCATAGCACGCCCGCCCAACACGTAGCTGGGACGTACCATGACGGGGTAGCCGATTTCTGCCGCGCCTTTAATCGCGTCGTTTAAATTCGTGACGCTAATGCCTTTGGGTCGCGGTATTCCAATTTCAGTTAAAACCTCGTCAAACCTTTCGCGATCCTCTGCGCGGTCGATATCGTCAACAGAAGTGCCGAAAACTTTAACGCCTGCGTCGTGCAAACTTGCGGCAAGGTTAATTGCGGTCTGTCCGCCGAATTGCACGATAACGCCTTGAGGTTTTTCCTTTTCGACAATGTTCAAAACATCTTCTGTAGTCAGCGGCTCAAAATAAAGCCTGTCCGAAATGTCAAAGTCCGTAGAAACAGTTTCGGGATTGTTGTTAATTATAATTGCCTCAATGCCCATTTCGCGCAACGCCCACACCGAATGCACGGAGCAATAGTCAAACTCAACGCCCTGCCCTATTCGTATGGGACCGGAGCCAAGCACGATAACTTTGGGATTGGCGCTGACTTCGACTTCATCTTCTTCTGCGCGGAAGGTGGAGTAGTAGTAAGGCGTGACGGCTTCAAATTCCGCCGCGCAGGTGTCAACCATTTTGTAGAAGGGGAAGATTTTATTTTGAAAACGCAGTGCGCGAACTTCCTTTTCAGTGCTGCCGGTCAATTCGGCAATTGATTTATCGGACAAACCTAAAGTCTTAGCCGCACGCAAATTTCTGACGTTTAAATCCTCCCGCGCAAGTCTAACTTCAAAGTCCGTGATATTTTTAATTTTATTGATAAACCAGCGGTCGACTTTTGTAATTTCGTGAATCTCGTCAACGGTGGCAAGGTTACGGCGCAACGCCTCCGCAATTACAAAAATTCTCTCGTCATTTATGCGACTCAACCGCTTTTTAATTTTGTCGTCGTCCCAATCGTCAAGCTGTTCAAAATGCAGGCGGTTGACGCCGATTTCAAGACTGCGCACGGCTTTTAATATCGCGCCTTCAAAAGTTCGGTCGATACTCATAACCTCGCCGGTCGCCTTCATCTGCGTGCCTAAAGTTTTGTCCGCGTAGACAAACTTGTCAAAAGGCCAGCGCGGAAATTTTACAACGCAGTAGTCAAGCGCCGGTTCAAAGCAAGCCTTAGTTTTATGCGTTACGGCGTTGGTTATCTCGTCAAGCGTGTAGCCTATCGCAATTTTTGAGCTTACCTTTGCAATGGGATAACCCGTAGCTTTTGAGGCAAGCGCGGAGGACCTGCTGACGCGGGGATTAACTTCAATGACGTAGTAATTTTGACTGTTTGGGTCAAGCGCAAATTGCACGTTGCAACCGCCTTCAATGCCAAGTGCGCGAATTATTTTCAAACTTGCCGAACGTAAAAGCTGGTATTCGGTATCCGTCAAAGTTTGACTCGGCGCAACTACGATTGAATCGCCGGTATGCACGCCGACGGGATCGAAATTTTCCATGTTACAGACGGTTATGCAGTTGTCGTTGGCGTCGCGCATAACTTCATATTCAATTTCT
>JAFTEG010000430.1 GCA_017453765.1 Selenomonadaceae bacterium | reverse complement strand
TTATACCACGCGCAGTGTTTCTAAATATCGTCCGCAAGCCATGATTATCGCCTTTACGCCGAATCAGACTTTGGCGCGGCATTTAAATCTGCGTCGCGGCGTTTTGGCAATTCCCAACGTGCCGATTCTTGAACAGGAAGAACTTGCCGAATACGCAAAGAAAAACGCACTTGAACGCGGGCTTGTCAAGGAAGGTGACGTTGTAGTCATGACAAGCGGCATCAAGTACGGCATGGGCGGTACAAGCTCCATTCAAATGCATACCATTTAAACGGCGCTGAAGGCTTTTTAACGGCACTTAGTTAATTTGACATAAAAAAATAAATACACCGACTTAAAAACGATTTACAGGCGTTTTAGGCGGCTTTAATCGCTTTTAAATCGGTGCTGACTACTGATTTTTTTCGCGCGGCATTGCAGTTTTCATTGCCTCGCGTAAACTTTCTACCGGAAATAATTTTACATTCGCTGAAGATTGTAACTTCGACACTTCGGCGAAATTTTTTTTTGGCAAAATTATATTTTCAAAACCCATTCGCACTGACTCTTCTACGCGCTGTCGGGATTTTGAAACTGCGCGGACTTCGCCGCTTAAACCTACCTCACCGAAAATTGCGCACTGCGGCAAAAGTTTTCTGTTGGCAAAACTCGGCGCCAGCGCTATTGCCAGCGGTAAATCCGTAGCCGGCTCGTCAATTTTAATTCCGCCTGCCGTCTTTATGTAAACGTCGCATGAACCTATGCTAAGGTGTACGCGCTTTTCCAGCACGGCAAGCAAAAGTTGTATTCGCTTAATGTCGACTGAATCACTCGTCCTGCGCGGCGGCATAAACGGCGTCGGTGCAACCAGCGCCTGAATTTCCACTAACAGCGGGCGCGTACCTTCAACCGTCGGCACAATGACACTGCCGATATCTTCCGCCTTGTCCGGCAGAAAAAGTTTTGACGCGTCGGGTACGTCCTCAAGTCCGCTGTCACGCATTTCAAAAAGTCCGACTTCTGACGTGGCGCCGAAACGATTTTTTATCGCACGAAGTACGCGGAAATCGGCGGTACGTTCACCTTCAAAAAATAAAACCGTGTCGACAATGTGTTCAAGCACGCGCGGACCGGCAAGGTTACCGTCCTTAGTTACGTGACCGATTATAAACGTCGTGACACCGTTGCTCTTTGAAAGGCGCATTAAACCTGCCGAACATTCGCGCACCTGCGAAACACTGCCCGGCGCACTTTCGATATCGGATTTGTAAATTGTTTGAATCGAATCGACAATCAAAAGCTCCGGCGAAATTTTTTCTACGTGCTGAACAATTCGCTCAAAATTATTTTCCGCGCAGATATAAAGTTCGTCGGCAAGCGCGTTCAATCTTTCGGCACGCATACGAATTTGCCGCGCACTTTCTTCGCCTGTCACGTACAGTACTCGCCTTTCATTTCGTGCCACGTACGCACATACGGCAAGGGTTAAACTGGATTTACCGACGCCGGGATCTCCCGCAATTAAAACGATTGAACCGGGTATCAAGCCGCCGCCAAGTACGCGGTTTAATTCGCCGGAGCCGGTAGAAAAGCGCGGCAGTTCGGTTAAATCGACTTCGGCTATTCTGCGCGGCAATTCGTAGGCAGTAGTCAAAGCGTGTTTCGGCTTAACCTCTTCGACCGTCTCTTCAACAAGCGTATTCCAATTTCCGCACGAAGGACAGCGCCCCAGCCACTTAACCGACTCCGCGCCGCATTCTTGACAAATATATTTAGTTTTTGTTTTAGCCATTATAATTTTTTTACCAAATCAAAGGTACTCGCCACCATTCCGAATCTTTCAGAAAGTAAGCTCATACCGTCAATATAATCAATATCCTTTTTCAGCCCGTTTTTCATAAGCACTTCGTTGATAGCTCTGAAATCCGGAACAAATAAGTAGAAAAATTTTTTACCCCGAGCCTCTTTTAAAGAAAGTACCATTTTGACAAATGCGTCTTGAGAATCTGTAGAAATTATTTCTTCGTCCGCATCGATATTGAAAATCTTCGTAACACTTTCAATATTGTGCGACGGAATAAAAAATGCGCGGCGTTTTTTCGACATCAAAATTGACAATCTCAAGGCAGTATCTTTAAGGTCATTATATATTTTTCGCGCACCGTCACCGATATTCAAAAGTGCATCTACGCTGAACCAAGACGTTTTTGCAAAATATTTGAACCAAAGTTTATTGAAATTATCTCGTGCGTCCAAACGCAGAGATTGACTCACATAATGATAAACAGCCGGTTTGATATCTGAAGTTACGCGACGCTCAAAAGGTATCCAACAATTATATTTCGCCGGCATATGCAGATAATTTTTGCCGAAACAATAATTCAAAACATCTTGGTCAAAATAATCGCAGTTGGTGTTGTTTGCTATGTAATTCAAGCCTTCTTCAATTAAATTTTGATTCTCACGCCAATATTTTAAATCAATTAGCAAGACGCCTGAATTAAAATATTCCGTATACTTAAGCATTCCAGACGTAACCAAATTATGCGCCCAATACATTTCCTCATGTTTTATGCCGATATCAAATTCCGAAATTGCCGCAAGCGGTTTACCTTGAGTATTTAAATCGTATAATTCTTTTACGTCAAGATTAATTATCATATCGGAATCGAAATATAAAATTTTATCGACATTTGCAGGCAGGATATCTGCAATTAACAGGCGATAAACTGCACCTATAGAAAAGCGCTCAAACTTTTCTGCACGCGACATAATTTGGCGAATTTTTTCAATTTTATCCGCGCAGATTTTTTCCACGTTGTAAAACTTAACTGTCTGCTTGTAACTTTTTGCCAACGCCAAAAATTTATCGCGATTCTCGGCAGTTAAAGTGTCATCGTGCAAAAGGTGAACGGTAACCGAACGGGGGGGGGCTGGTGACGTTTTCAAACATTGACAGTATGGACGTACCGGTAAATTTTGAGTAGCGACCGTCCTTGTCGTATAAGCCGAAACAAACGTGAATCATAAACATTTCCTTTCACAAATACGCGACGCACCGATTTATTTTTACGCCCTGCGCGCTGAATTTATTTTCATACTCGGTACGAATATTTTCCGGCGGCTCATCGGCGTGCAGGTCAAAATTTACGTCACGCACATTTAAACCAGCCAATTCAAACTGTTCAAGCGAAAAATCAAATAAGCCGCGATTATCTGTCTTGAAATGAATTTCGCCTTCCGCCTTCAAAATTTTTTTATACTTTTCCAAAAATGTCACGTAGGTCAAGCGGCGTTTGGCGTGACGCTTTTTAGGCCAGGGATCGCAGAAGTTTATGTAAAATCTGTCGACTTCGTTTTCCGCAAAAATATTTTCAATGCCGTTAATGTCGAATACCGCCAATCGCACGTTGGACAAATTTTTTTCGTCAATCTTGCGCGCCGCCTTCAGTACAACTTCCGCTTCGGCTTCAAGACCCAAAAAATTTATATCGGGATTTATTTCCGCCATCTGCGTAATAAAGTCACCTTTACCCGTGCCGAGTTCGACATAAAGCTTGCGTGCTATGTCGCCGCCGAATTTTTCAGCCCACTTGCCTTGACACTCTTCGCCGATTTTTTCAAGCGTCACGAAGTCCGCAAAATTTTTAAGTTTCTCTTCAGTGTGAGGCTTTTTCCTCAATCTCAATTAAACATCTTCCTTTTTCTTTTCAAATTTTTGAGCAAGCTCCTTGATACGCTGAATTGACAATTCGGTAAATTCCTGAATTTGTTCAAAAGAGACGCCTTTATTAGGGGCTGTTTGTAAACCCAAATAAATAAAAAACATAAACAATTCTTTGATAAAATAAGTTTGAATAACTCGAAAGGATTGCCTATGTCAAACTCATTTTATCACAAAGATTTAACAGATGCTCAATGGAACAAAATTA
>JAFTEG010000429.1 GCA_017453765.1 Selenomonadaceae bacterium | reverse complement strand
GGCATTACCGAATCTCAGCTTACAAACTATCTTGCCGAAACAAAGCGCACCGACGTCACCAAAAATGTAGACGTCACGGAAGAAATGATTGCCGACGCTATGCAGAAGATTTTAAGCCGCGTCGCTAAGAAAAATCATAACTTAGTTCAAAGATTTTTGGCGTGGTTGAAAGATACCTTCCAAAAGTTCAAAGACCTGTTTCAGAATCCGAAAGGCAAGCTTACGCGCGGACAATATGCAAAGTTGGCTGACACATTCGGCAAAATGGCGGCTAAGCTTACCGACGCCGACGGCAATAAGATTTTCCGCTACAACACGCGGACGCATAACCTTGAACTGGCGAACGGCGAATCGCTTGAAAACCTGCTTGATGATACAGAAATTGAAAGCTCTGATGAACAGGGCTTTTTTAATTTGGACGGCTTATCGCTTGCAGGAGCTAAGTTTTCACGTAACAATGAAGATAACACGGCAGGAACTCTTGAAGAGAATGACGAAATAAGCCAAAAACTTTTTGAAAAATATCTTACCGAAGGCATAATGAAAATGGTACGTGAAACCGTCGCAAAAGAAATTGACGAATACGTTGATTTTTCAAAGATGAATGACCCCGTTGTACGTGACCAGGCACGCGACCGTTTGCCTTATATAAGAAAAATGTTAATATGGTATAATCAAGTTCAAAACAATCAAGATTATAAAAATCATTTTGCGGCTAGAATAGAATATGCGCGGAGGTGTTTTGAAAATGATGAGCGAATCAGAACTGAATCTGTTCGACAAATTAATGGAGACGACCGACAGGGACGAGAGTATAAAAATAGCCCACATACTTTTTCCGGAAATGCCGTTGGAAAAATTAACAGCGATAGTGGACGAATCACTCGCGGGTTATCACGAAACGTCGGCGGTGAAGTAAGTGGTGCAAGAAAACATTTCTTAAAACTCTATGACGAATTAAAAAATGAATTGAATCAACGTCCTGAAAATAAAAATCAGGGCGTTTTTAAATTTTCTATCGGCAGTAGCTCAAATTCCGGCAATACAAACAACAACAATTCAAGTGAAGGCGCTGTACGCAAATGGTTTAACGGCATAACACAAAAAATCTCACGCGCACTTCATATTGACGGCGACCACATTGTTACGGCGGAAACAGCGGCTAAACGTCTTCGCGCCGAACGTGAAAAGGCTATGGACGATTATATTAAAAATCCGTCGAAAGAAAATCGCCAGCGCTTGAAAGAATTGAAAATCAGCCGCCTTATGCTTGACGCCTATAAAAACGGTGAAGAGTACGTCAACGATTTAACTTTATCCGATATGTACCGCCGTTCGCCTTCACGAATCGCCGAAAAAGTTGCCGCCTTTCGCGCCTACTTCCGAATGGGGGATAAAGCTATGGACAAGCTTGTAAGACTTCGTGACAGATTCACGGTTGGACTTAACGCCGCAACGGATTTTCTGAAAAACAAAGACGACAACGAATCCTTGACTAATCTGCTGATTGACGGCGACGCGAACGAAATGGAATACGGCGTACTTACCGAGCAGGAAAAAGATTCAATCAAGGCAAGTACGTCACCGGAAAACGTCACGAAAAAATTACAGCAAGCACGAATACAAAAAATCTGCGCTGAAACAGGCGTGTCTGAAAACGTTGCAAAGGCTTATGTCAAAATTCGTCAGCTGATGACGCAGGCTTACCATATGCTAAATGAGGCAAAGCGTCGACCACAGATAAATTCCAAACACTGTAGTGACGCCGAAATAACCGCGCTGAAAAATAATAAATTCGTCACCATTACAAGAATTTCCGACAACACCGACGAAAACGGTAACAGATTGGTGACGTACAAACGTTATGCGCATACCGAAAAAAAATACACCGTGACTGAAAGCGTGCTTAACCGGTTTAAGAAAGATCCCGCAATGCAAGTGGTGAAAGCTACGGTGAAAGGCATTGAAAACGGCGAAAAGATTTATTATGTCGAAGTTCGTGAAGGCATTGCGGAACTTACGAACAAAGCCGGCTACGTACCTCATTTATTTCACGAATATATGATTAGAGTGAAGGATAAAGACGGCAAGATTGTTGAGCGGTTCGGTTACGGCGGTGTTATCGGCAGCGGCAGGACGCAGGTTGAGGCGGTTAAAATTGCGGAAGAATGGCAAAAGAAAAATCCCAACGCATTGCAAGACGGCGAAGAAATTTATATTGCGCCGAAAATCGCCAACTTCAAAGAATTGGGAATGGACGAAAGCAATTACGCGCCGATTATGGGCGACAAGGATTTTGATTCAATGGTTCACAACATTGCATAAATAAAATTAAGTTTTGAAAAGATAATAAAAAATTGACCCGCCAAAAGCTTTGTGTTAAAATTTTACTGTCAAAGTAAACCAAACACGCAGAACCGACGAGTCAAAATTTTTAATATTATAATCGTTTCTGCGTGGAGTGTCAAATTCACAAAGGGGCGATTGTATATGACTGTAGAGGAAGCTACAAAAATTTTAATGGATGGTTTTCCTTCGTTTTCACCTGAAGTGCAGAATGCAACAAATACAATTTTGTCTGCATTGAAAAAAATAGAGAAAGATTTTTCAGAACTCAAAGAAAATGTTTTTGGCGTGGTCTTGAATTTGCCGAGCGAAATTTGGCGTGATGTTAAAGATTTTGAGGGTATTTACCAAGTTAGTAATTTGGGCAGAGTTAAAAGTTTTTACGGCAAAGAGCCGCGAATTTTAAAACCAGGTGAACATTGGAACGGGTATTTAGGAGTAGTTTTGTTTAAAAATGACCATCGTAAAACATATAGTGTTCATCGACTGATTGCTGAAGCATTTATTCCCAATCCTGAAAATAAAAGTATGGTCAATCATAAGGACGGCAATAAACAAAATAATTGCTTAGAAAATTTAGAGTGGGCAACACGAAGTGAAAACGTACTTCACGCCCATAAAATTGGATTGGTCAAAAATAAAAGATGCGAAAAAGCTTTAACTGATGAACAAGTTCGGTATATTCGTAAAAATTATAAAATTGGCGATAGAAAATTTGGACAACAGGCATTGGCGAAAAAATTTAAAGTTGCTCCTCACGTTATACAATGTGTAGTTACCGAAAAAACTTATAAAAATGTCCATTAAAGCTAAATTTTCAAAGCCCCCTTTTCAAAATGCTTGAAATAATCGGCGATATGTTACCTACAAACACGAAGACGACGACTAAACAGAAAATCGCGTTTTGGTTCCCTTACCTTTTAATGTGCGGACTTATGGGCTTGCCTTTCCTTGATTGGCTTGACGATTTGTTCGATGAGAAATTTGGATTGTTCCCGAAAGATTTTCTGCAGAAAACGGCGATTCAAGGTTCGCAGGCAATTTTCGGCGACAATGAAGTTGGAAAGCTGGCGGGAAATATCGCAATGTACGGTGCGCCCGCCGCGTTTGATATCGATATGTCAAAGAGGGCTGGTCTTGCCGCTATAATGCCGCAGAATTTGTCCGACTTTCTTTTAGGCGCTACGGGTTCGACAATTACCGGCTTTGTCGGCAATATGTTTGACGGCACTGTAAACGGCACGGAAGGCGCATATTTGAACGCGTTAAGAAGTGTCAGTCCCGGTCTTTATAACATTTACGCGGCGTTTGAAGGTGAAACGTTTGGCTCGCGCGGCAGAAAAACTTCTGTCTATGAAAGTTTTTACGAAAGACTGATTCGCGGCGCAGGTTTTAAATCGGTTGATGAGTCGCTTGCTACGGACATTCAGCGCATTACCTACAACGAACGCGCCAAACTTACGAAGGAAAAGCAAAAAGCGGTTGACGCCTTCATTAAAAACCCGACTACCGAAAATGCACGGCGCTTGAAAGAATTGGGCGTGCGTCCCGACACCGTGAAAAAAGAACGTGAACGCAAGCAAGCCGACAGATTAGGTCGAGTGCAAGCGGGCATGACAAAAGCTGAACGTGAAAAGAATCAGTACTTGCTTGATTTTGCGCTGTAAATTTTTCTTGTCAAAACATCGGCTCTTTGATAAAGCATATTTCGTAAGTTGTCAGAAAGGACTGTTTTTGACACACTCATTTTCCATATTTCAACTTAGCTGTCTAAATTGAAATAAGAGTGCTATAATGACTTCCATATTTCAAGTTAGCAGAAATATGCTCTTGTTTGATCGAAAATAATCCTTATAATGAGATTGTTGTTGACAACCAACTAAAAAAAGATATAATGGAGAGTAATTGCAAGAGTGCTGTAATCTCTACGGGGAGCAGTGCGGAAAAGTGCCTTCTCCTTTATCGGAGGGGGTATTTTTTTGAAACCTTTTCAAACACTCACCGAACAAATTCAGTTATTACGTAACCGTAATCTTACAATCAACGATGAAGATTATGCTAAAAAATATCTTTTAAGCAACAATTATTACAACATTATAAATGGTTACAGTAAATTTTTCCCAATGGAAGGAGAAAATTATATCGGTGGCACTACATTTGAAGAAGTAGCGCGTCTTTATTTATTCGATAAAGAATTGAAACAGGCTTTTTTTAAGGCAATACTCAATGCGGAATCTCATTTGAAATCAATATTTGCATATCGTTTTGCAGAGGTATTTTCAGATAAGCCTTACTCTTATTTAAATATTGAATGTTATGCACAAGAGAAAACATTGTCTGTAATTTCTACGATATCCCGTCTGTCACAAATAATCAGCCGTCAACAAAAATTTCCTGAAAGTAGCATAGCTCATTATATTCAAAATCACAATGAAGTGCCTATTTGGGTTTTAGTTAATCATCTGGATTTTGGTGAATTAAGAAATATGTTGACCGCCTCAACGGTACAATTACAGAATAAAGTAGCAAAAGATTTATGTGATTTTATCAAACAAAATTTATCAAGAATCTCGACTTTTCCGCCGGAAATTATGATTAGTTTTGTAGAAAATATGAACGAAGTACGGAATATTTGTGCGCATACCAATCGTTTAATAGGTTTTAATTGTCGGCGGGACAGCAAATATTGGAGTGTTTTACACGATAATTATGGGATATCTGCTGAAAATGAACGCAGAAATGTTTATTCTGTTTTTGTGTCTACACAATGTTTTTTAAGCAAAATAGAATATTGTGAATTACATAACAAAATTAGAAAACTGGCTAATATGCATTTAGAAAAACATTTGAATTCCATAACATCTAATGAAATAATGCAGAAATTAGGCTTTCCTGCCGATTGGCATTTTCAACCAAAGCTTAATTGTTAAAAAATTTTTTATAAATTCCTTATCGCGGCGATAACTTTTAAAATTACGTGATATAATTCTAAAATCAGCAAATCGGCTGTAGCACTTGCAAATTGGCAGGTGCTTTTTTTGTTGGAAAGGAGGGAACCGGTATGACAAAGTACACGCTGACAAAAAATTACAGTGAAATTGCGGAGACGTACGGCGTTATGCAAAATCTTTCAAGCGACGCCAATATTGAAGTTACCGACAGCACCGACGACGCGGGAATTGTGTTGAAACCTTTTCAGACGCTGAATTTCTATCAGAAACTTTATGCGCGGAAAATCGGCAACACCGGAACTTGCTCACTTGCCGTACTACCATTTCAAGACGCAGAAGATGAAAAAAGTACTGCCGCTGATGAAAGTTCAAGCGACGATGAAAGCGAAACAATTTTAGACGAATACGGCGATTTATTTTTACACGAGCCGCATAAACCTAAAATGACGCCGCTTGCAGTGAAAGAGTTGCCGCACCATTACTTGGTTAGCATTTCAAAAGAATCACTGAAAGGGCAAAATAAATTTTTAATTCAATTTGATGATAAGGAGTGAGGAAAATGGCGGCTTACATTGATTTAGCGGGACTGCGGTCATTTAAACTCAAACAAGACGAGTATAACTTGGGGAAATTCGCCACGCTTTCCGGCGGTAAAATTTCTCCCGAACAGTTGCCGTCCTACGTTGATGACGTGATAGAAGGCTACACGCAGACAAATGAAGGCGTTGTAAATTTTTACGCCGATTCTGATTGTACCGTTGCGATTGACGGCGAAAAGGGCAAAATTTATTACGACCTTGCCGCAACGATTGACGGTTCGTACCGGTACAGCGGCTCGCAGTTCATTGCGGTTGGTACTTCCGTGTCGACGGCGGACAAGGCGATTAATGACGCGAACGGCAACCCGATTATTGAAACGTACGCGACGAAAGATGAGCTGGGAACTGTTTCAACTACGCCCGCGACAAAAACCGCACTCGGTGTAGTTCAAATCGGCGATAACATTTCTTTGAGTGAAGGCGGCGTTATAAGTTTAAGTGCGGAAAATATTATAAGCGCACTCGGTTACACGCCTGCCGATTCTACGGAATTTTCGCCGGTAGCAATATCGGATATCGAATCACTTTTCACAGAATAAAGTTTGGAGGTTTTCAAAATGACTAAGATTGTAACAGTAGAAACTTTGGCACTTTTCAAAAGCAAGCAGGACGCCGTGAATGCGGACACATTTATTGCGTCGGCAGATTTTGTAGACGGCGAAGGCAAGATTAAAGCTGAAAAAATTCCTGCACAAACTACGGTTAGCAACGTCATTCCTATTCACGTGTTGTCAAGCAATTCGCAGACGAAGTATTACACGGACAATAACGGCGAAATTACGTCAACAGAGGTCACCGGCGAAAGCGGCAAGATTTACATTGACTTGGACAGCGGCAGTAAATCTATGTACACCTACGACACGACAAGCGGAGAATTTGTACTTTTCGCCGCCGCCGTTGCAACCAGCGCCGACATTGATTCACTCTTTGATTAAGGTGAGACTATGGCTAAGAAATTTGAAAATGACATTTTTGAAGACAACGGCGCGGAAATTAAAACCGAATCTGACGCCTTGCTTGAACAGTTAAAAGTAGGCTTGATAAAACTCGGCTTGAAAGGCATTGAGGATTTAAACAGCAAACGTGTTCAAAATCCCGCGCAGTTTTATGATTCGTTGACGGCACTTTACAACGCGGTGAAAAATTAGACGGAGGAAAAAGTAATGTTGTTCGATATTCAAAAGTTCGCAGAGGAAGAAGTTCAAAACTACGGCGATATTCTTGACGGCACGATTGAAGAAAGTACAGAAGAATTGCCGCCGATACCCGAAGAATTGTCAGGCATACCGGAAGACATTGCGCGTGACGTGATGAAAAAAGCCGCCGAAATTTCCAACGCGTCTAAACCTGCAGAAGGGCCTCAAACTGAAACCCCTGCAGAAACTAAAACTGATGACGCCGAAACTGCGGTACCGTACAAGCGCTTTAAAGAAATTATCGACCAGAAAAACGAATTGGCTCAACAGATTGCGGCGTACCGTGAACGCTACGGCGATATTTCGCAGTCACAGGCTCCCGCACAGAACCAACCGCCGCAAGAAATGCCGGTACAAAATGCGCCGCAGTTTAACGCGGAAGTCATAAAGCAAATTGATGACACGATAACGCAGCGCGCTATGGCTATCAGCGGTCTTTCAAAAGAAGACGTGGAGTCTATGGATTATTTTGAGGACGGCGATCCGCGCATTGCACTTTGGCAACACGCACGGAAACTTTCAGAAGCGTCCGTGTACAATGACATTATTGCCAATCACGTGGCTCAACAGCAGGAACTTCAGCGTATGCAGTATTTGCAAAATCAATCTGTAAATGACTATAACAACTACGTCGCGCAAAAACAGGCTGATGAAAACTTTGACGCGGTACGGCAGTTTGCAACGGGAGAATTTTTCAACGCTCAATCGCCGATTGACAAGGAAATTATCACTTCGTCTTTTGCACGTTTACGCCGGAATCAAGCGTCACCTGCAGATATGATGATAGTTCGAGATTATTTCAACCGCGCCGAAAACGCCTTTGCAAGAAAAAACCGCCGAGCGGCGGAATTTTCTATGTTGACAACTACGCAATTCTACGCTAAAATTCACGTTGACAAAAAAATAAACATCGCGAAAAACTATTACGTAGCCTAACTTTCATCTTTTAACGTATCAAATTGTAAAGGATTTTATATTTTTTGTCAATGGTATTTTTTTGCTTTTAAGAAAGGTTGATGAGTATGGTAAACATTTCAATACTTCCACCGGTGAAAGGAGGCAAAGAAGACTTTCGCCAAGTCGAACGCATCGCCATAAACGATGAAGTTGTTTTGACTACCAAAGAGCTTGCTGAATTTTATGGAACCAATGACGAAATTATAATGCAAAATTTTAGGCGTAACCAAGAGTATTTCAAAGAAGGAAAGCATTTCTTTAAGCTTGAAGGCGACGATTTAAAGGATTTTAAAACTACCCTTCAACCTGAAGGGCAGTTCATTGGCAAAGACAAACACGCACGTATAGTTTATCTTTGGACTCGAAAGGGCTTTATTCGTCATTGTAAAATTTTGACGACAGATAAAGCTTGGAAAGTTTTTGAAAAAATGGAGGATACTTTCTTCAAACTTAGCAAAGATGAACTGGAAAAAATCAAAAAAGAAATTAGCAAAGAAATTCATCGTCTGGATTTAAACCGTGAATTTTTGAAAAGGGAACGCGAAAACTTGGTAAATACCCAGCTGAGGGTAATGGAAATTAAAGAAGAAAGAAATATGGAAAAAGCAGAAACGCTCAAAAATCTCGCAACGGTTACCAATAATGAAGAACTTCGGGACGAATTAATTAAAACTGCCGCAAATTTGATTTTGGGCAAAGATTCTTGATAAAACTATCCTGATGACGGCGTTGTAATTCACCAATGCAACCGGATTTTGCGTACGGAAACAGGTTCAGGCGGAACGAAAGTCGGACACGCGCTTTTCTTAGGAGCACAAGCCGGCGTTTTGGCTCTCGGCGAACCGCCTACTTGGCAAGAAGAATTTTTCGACTATCGAAACAAGGTAGGATTCAGCATTTGTAGGATCTGCGGAATTGCCAAAACTTCATTCAAATATGACGGCGAAAATTTGACTGATTTCGGCTGTATTCAAATAATGACGGCGTCTGAAGACGATTAAAGCAAAATAAAATAAAAGGCGGCAGGGGTAAGGTCTTGCCGTTTTTTGTTTGGAAAGGAGGTAACACCTTTGTCCAAATATCTTTCCATTGACGGCGCCCGACATCTTGTTGACAAAATCAAGGAAAATTTTGTAAGCGCCAATGAACCGATTCAAGCGGCGTACGCAACAAATGCAGGTTACGCGGATACGGCAAACTCGGCGGCAAAAGCGAATCAAGCTACTAATGACGCGGCGGGGAACCCGATTCATTCAACTTACTTGACGACAGAAGACGCGGCAGGAATTTATTTGAAAAAAGGCGACACGGCAGTTAAGTCAACCAACGCCGTAACTGCGGAAGTTTGTACCGGCAACGCTGAAAATGCTACGCGCTTGGCAACGCCGCGAAAAATTAACGTCACGGACGCTACAGAATTAAATTCCGGTACGACGGTAGATTTTGACGGCACAAGCGACGTTACAATAAAACTGCCTGCAAAAATCAAAGCTACGATTGACGGCAACTCTTCAACCGCTACCCGTGCAACTTCGGACGCGGCAGGTAACGTCATTGCTACGACATATGCGCCGAATTTCAATCCCGTATTTTCAGGCACGCCGCAAGCTCCTACTGCAAGTGACGGCACGAACAACAATCAGCTTGCAACTACTGCCTTTGTGCAAACAGCTATTCAAAAATTAATCGGCACTGCGCCTGCAACATTGGACACGTTACGCGAAATTTCGGACGCGATTAACAACGATGAAAATTTTGCGGCAACAATGGCGGACACGCTTGCAGGTAAGCAGGATTTAAACGCGGCTTTAACTTCGCTGTCTAACCTTGATACAAGCGCCGACAAAATGATTTATGCCAATGCGCTTAACTCTTACGTCACGACAGATTTAACCGCGTTTATGCGTACGCTTTTAGACGATACCGACGCCGAAACTGCACGACAAACTTTAGGCGCTCTCGGCAAAAATGAAACTGCCGTAAGTGCTGATTATACGACCAATGCCGCTTTTTCCGAAAAAGCTATGTACGATTCGGAAGGCAATATTATCAGCAAAAAATATTTGCCGAAAATCACGCAAGAAACTTTAACCATTCCGATTGAAAGTTGGATTGAAAACGCCGATTCCGACAGTAAATTCAATTTCTACTATGAATTTGAAGAGGCGAATTTATTTTCAAGTGACATTGTAAACATAATCATTGCGCCGAAAGATCACGGCATTTGCGTAGGGTGCGGCTTGTGTCCTACCTGCGAAATTACCGGCGGCAAGGTGAAACTTTTTGCAAAGGAAATTCCGACCGATGAAATTTATGCCACGTATTACGTTTTGAAAGGCGCGATGTACGACAGAGTAAAAAGTTACGGCAGTGTAAATTGTTCGACGTCACAACGTGTAGTAATTTTCAAAACGCCGGAGCAAGCCACTGAATTGACATACAACAAAAAAGCAGCGTAACAATTTCGGTGCCACGTCGCTTTAATTTTTATCGCCGTAAAATTTATTTACGCAGAAGGCAAAAAATAGGCTTTATTAAAAATATTGTCAACGGCACTTGCCCAAAGTTCAATTTGATTTTCAATCTCTTTGTACGGCAATGCTTTTTCCATACAATCGCCAATAATCTCCGCCATACGATTTTCACTCCAAGAGCAAATTCCGATTTGCTGAACAGTTGCTTTATCGCGTCCGCCTACCGCCGGCAGTCCCGCCAATTTATTGCAAATTCTTGTATACTTCATCTGAAAGGCTACTTGCGGACGTGTAGTTCCCTGCACTTTTGCATACTCGTAAAATTCTTTTATAACATCAGTGAACTTTTTGCGAACAATTTTGCCGTCGGTGCGAGCTTTATTCCATTCAAATTTTTCGTGATCAAAATAAAATTCTTCGAGCTTTTCAAAAACTTCCCAAGCTTTTTCGGTGTTCAACATTTTAGCGTGACGAGCGGCACCGCGACGTGTCCAAAGATATAACACAGAAAAATGCTTAAACCATTCTTCATTTTGAGGAACGGTTTTAAAAGCTTGTAGCGTTTCTCCTTCCAGTTTAAAGAAATGCTTACCTTCTTCAAAACGATCTATATTACGAATAAAATTTTGAGAAATTATTTTGACTGACGTCTCGTAGTATTTGGCGAGAACCTCCGTAGTTAAAACCGGCTCATTGGAATATTCGATAAGCGCGGGCAACTTAAATTTTTTCTTCCTGGTCATAAAAATACCAGCCCCTTTCGATTGACTTTTAACCGCCGGACTGGTAGAATATATTTACCATTTGGCGGCGGTTAATATGTGTTTTAACAATTAGATTATAACAGCTGAAAAATAAATTTGCAACAAGAATTTTCGCAAATGCGAATTTTTTTGTTTTTGAGACAATTTAAATATGCCGCAATTTATGCGGCTTTTTTATTGCAAAAAATCCTTTCGCCTTGCACTAAGTACACAGACAACACAGGCGGCGTTAATGAATCAACTTTCGTAACCGCGACAACAGATAAAATTTTCTTGCTGTCAGAGTATGAAGTTTTCGGCAAACAGGCTTATTCCAATTCCGCTGAGCAAAATTTTCAACAGCAGTACGACTACTTCAAAAACGGCAATTCGCGCGTACATACTTCTCAAAAAGATTTAAATTCGCCTTGTCATTGGTGGCTTAGAAGTCCGCAGAGTTCCAACTCTACAAGTTATTGCCGCGTCAATTCTGCCGGTGTATGCAACACATACAATGCGCGATATTCGCAAGGCGTGACACCTGCTTTTATGATTGCGTAGGAGTGTGAAAAAATGTTTCAGATTACTATCGGCAACAAAATTTACTACACATCATCAGCACCTAACTACGTCAAGAAAAAACATTCAACCGGCGCGTGGATTAAGGCAACGAAAGAAAATGCGGAAGGTGTTGCGGTTGACAGCGAAGTTTACAGCCTGCCGAATAAACCGCAGATTGACAACAGACCTGTTGCAATTATCAAAGAGATTGACGGCGGCACCGTGATTTTTGAAATGTCGAAACAGACAAGCGAAAATGCATTGAAAGTTGTTGACATTCAAGAGGCATTGTGCGATTTAAGCGTACAGTTGGAGGCTTTGCAAAATGGCTAAAATATGGGTAGACAGACTGCTTGCGGGTACGCGGACTTTTGAAGAAGTTCCCGCGTCATTGAAAACGGCAGTCACAAATATTTTAAACGCGCGATTCGATAACGGCGAAATTTCCGAAGACGAATTGAACAGAGCATTAGGCATAGAAACTTTCTAGCGGCGTCAAGCCGTTTTTTTATTGGCAGGAGGGGCGCTTATGCTCGACTTTTTAAACTTTGACGGATTGCGGGCTTTTTATCTAAAACTCAAGGAAAAGTTTTTGTCTAAAAGCGATGCGTCCTCAACCTACGCCACCAAAACCGAACAAAGAAATTACATTCGCTCAATCATGACCGTTGAAGATCGTTTACAGTTTTTGGACGGCAACGGCAATATCGTCTGCGAAATGTATTTTTCCGGTAATAGCGGCGACACTGAAACAGTCACAGAACCGGAAGTAAGTTCAATTTTTGATGAGACCTATCAAGACACAGAGGATACTGCAGGAATTGAAACTTCCGATATTGACAAGATTTTAAATGACTCATACGAAAACACCGGCGAAACTTCAGGTATTTCAGAATCAGACATTGCCGAAATTTTTAACGGCGATGATGAGATTACCGACGCCGATATACAAAATTTGTTTGAAGATTAGAGGTGCGAGAAATGGCGATTACAAAAGAAGTTTTGCTCAACACTCTTTCAATGTACAAAAAGCACGCAGACACTTACTACAATGGCAAATTCGTTGCAAAAGTCGACGGTAAAGGATTAAGCACTAATGACTATACAACGGCTGAAAAAACTAAGTTAAATGGGATTGCCGACAGCGCGCAGGTTAATGTTATTGAAAGCATAACGATTGACGGCAACGCTCAACCTATCACGAATAAAAGCGTTGCACTTGACCTTTCCGCTTACGCGAAGGTTACCGACATTGCAAGTGCGTTGGTTTTTAAAGGCTCGGTAGAAAATTTTTCAAACTTACCTGCGACGGGAAATTCTATCGGCGACGCTTACAATATCAAAACTGCAGGCGGCACAGACGCCAATGGTACAACAATCAGCGCGGGTGACGTTGTAGCTTACACTGAAACAGGCTGGGTAGTTATGGCGGGCGCTACAGACCTTTCAAACTACGTAGTCAAAGAAACGGGTAAAGGCTTAAGCACTAATGACTACACGACGGTAGAAAAAGAACAGCTTGCCGCACTTATAGCCAATGCCAATGAAACTATTTCTGATGCTGAAATTACCGCGATTTTCGCGGCTTAATTTTAATTTGTCAGTAGGGGAGGTGATCTAATGGCAGTGAGTAAAGCTGAACTTCTTGACACGCTTACCAGATATCGCGTTGCTCAAAAACTTGTAGACGATGACGCTTACGCCGCAAAAACCGATTTACAAAGTTATCTGCAAACTGTTCAAAAGACAGATAACGGCGCGAAGTTTTTAGACGGCACGGGCAAAGTGGTCTGCGAATTTTCGTTTTCAGGGGACGCGGCGGCGGGTGTAGAGATTGCTACTGATGAAGAAGTCGACGAAATGCTCGACAAAATCTTAAATTAATTGGAGGATTTTAAAATGGCTTACGATTTAAATAAACTTGCGAAGTTGCAGGCAGTTAATGACCTTGCACAAAGAATTCAAACGAGATTGAACGCGCTCGAAACTGCGGACGCGCCTATTAAAAGCGTGACGGTTGACGGCAACGCGCTGAAGTTTTTCACGACTACCGACACCACTACTACGCCCGCGTTCACGATTGATTTACCGGCGGAAATGTTCCTTGACAGCGTGTCGACGGGACTTGTACCCAACTTCACTTTCTCGGCGTCAACTTATACAGGCGCTACAGATCCGAATTTGAACGGAAAACCGGTTATGGTATTGGGCGTAAAGACACGAAACAATGACGGCGTCACTGAAACTATTTCTTACAGCTTCCTTGATATGTCCGCACTTGTAGACGTTTATGTAGCGTCCGATACTTCGATTGTTATCACCGACTACAAAGTGAAAGCCAACGTCTCCGCCGATTCCGACAATATGTTGGCGACTACCGCAAACGGCTTGAAAGTTGACGGCAGCGGCAAGGTGGACAAAGTTGTAGGTACTGTTGGTGACGTTGTAGCATTTGCGGCGAACGGAGCTATTTCCGATACCGGCATTGCAAGTGCAGATGTGCTTACGAAAGTGGCGGGAGCTACCGCCAATAATTTAGTCACCTTCACTTCAGGCGGCGGAATTTCTGATACCGGCATTTCCATTGCTACGAACGCAGAGGTAACCGAAATGCTTGATTCAATTTTTGGTGCGGCAAGCTAGACTTAGAAATTAATTAATTCCTTTGGCGGGTATAGATTATCTGTATCCGCCTTCTTTTTTAAGGAGAATAAAAAATGTCTTACGATTTAAATAAAATTGCAAAATTAAAGGTGTTAAGCGAACTCGCGCAAAGGATACAAGCTAGACTGAATACGCTTGAAACTGCG
>JAFTEG010000428.1 GCA_017453765.1 Selenomonadaceae bacterium | reverse complement strand
GTTTTTCGTTGTCGCGCCAATGTTTTTCGTAATCGGCAACGACTCTGTCAAGAAATTCATCAACTTCACTTTCTTTGTAGCCGCGAAGACCTTTTTTAAATTCGCGGTTATGAATGTCCATTGGCGTCAGCAACGGCATCATCTCCTTTTTAGGTGCTAGGGGTTAGGGGCTAGGGGCTAGTTTCTAACATAAAAGCTAACCCCCAACACCTAATCCCTAAACTAAAAAAATCTTTTCAACAAAACGCCGATACGTCCTTTTTTAGTTTGTCCGCGAATTTCGGCAACTTCAAGGCGTCCGCGCCCGTGCATACTCAAAACGTCGCCTTCCTTAATCGTCTGCGCGGCATTTTTAACCGTCTGCCAATTCAGCTTGACTTTATCTGCGGCAATTTCCGTCGCGGCTTTTGAACGTGACATACCGAAACCTGCGGCGGCTATCGAATCTGCGCGCAGTGACGCAACGGTAGCTTTAATTTCTTTCACGCGCTCTTCTTTCGGCGCAATATCTGACAGCTCGTCCAACGTCGTCTCAACCGGTGAATCACCTATTCGCGTCAAGTTTGAAATGAAGTATTCGGCAAGCTTTTTATCGACAAGAATTTTTGCAAACTCTTTCGTAGCTATAATGTCGCCTACAACTTCACGGTCGACGCCTAAACTTAAAATTGAGCCTAAAACGTCACGGTGACTCAGCCGCGCAAATTCGCCGTTCCATTCAGCTTTAATCACGGCAATTTCAAAATTCGGCGTACCGGCAAAATCTTCGTGACAAAATGCCACACGCCTGCGCTCTGCACCTTCAAAGCCGCCGTCAAATTCCGTCTTCAAGCCGCCCAACGTTTTGGCAATCGTTTCAGCCATACTCTGTTCAAACGGCGTCAAAAATCCGCTTAGCTTGTACTTCTGACTTTTCAGCGCCTGTTCGGCAAAATCGACAAGTTTAACTGCGGTTGATTCGCCTTCCGTGCCTTTGTAGTAGCGTATAATTTTTTCTCTTGAGTCTTTTACCATTAACTAGCCCCTAAATCCTAGCCCCTAGTCCCTATTTACTCATCCAAGGATCGCCGTCCGTCTTTCTCACGTCTTCCGTGTAAGTAACGGTGACATTATTCGGCGCACTGATAAAAACTTTTTGACTGACCTTTCTAAGCGTGCCGTTAAGCGCGTAAACCGTGCCGCTGATAAAATCAATTATGCGCTGCGCGTCCGCCGTATCGGTGTTTTCAAAGTTGATAATCACGGGAACTTTCTCACGCAAGCTGTTGGCAATGGTCTGCGCGTCTTCAGAAAAGCTCTTCGGACGAATAGTCGTAATTTTAGACTTAACCATTATTCCTCTCGCATTTTCTCTTACTGCCACTGCCGAATTGAAATCGACAACATTGGCGGCGTGAACAGGTGCCGGTTCCTCTTTCGGCTCCAAAGGCGTTGAGCGAAGTTCTTTTTCTTCTTGAACTTCCTTTTCTTCGTCATCTTCGCCCGAAAAACCGAAAGTCTTGCTCCATTTGTCCATAATACCCATTTCGCAAAATCCTCCCAAATATTTATTGATTCGCCGGCAACTAAATTCTTTCGCCAAAAATCGCCGTACCAATTCTCACTATGTTAGCGCCTTCTTCTACGGCAATTATGTAGTCGTGCGTCATTCCCATTGATAGGAAATCAAAATCCTGCCGCGTCTTACCGACTTGTTCAAAAATTCTTCTCATGCTACGAAAAAGCGGGCGACAAAATTCAACGTCCGCATAATTCGGTGCAATTAACATAAGCCCTCTTACACGAATATTTTTAAGCGTGTCCGCCGTGTCAAATAAATTTTGCAGATTCTCAATGCTGGCTCCGAACTTTGATTCTTCATTCGCCAAATTCACTTGTATCAAAACGTCCTGCACTTTTCCAATAGCGCCCGCCGCTTTGTCAATCGCCGTCACCAAATTTTCACTGTCAACCGAATGAATCAAGTCAAAAAGTTTTACAGCCTGCTTGACTTTATTTGTCTGCAGGTGACCGATTAAATGTTTCGTGACGCCGCGTTCAAGCACTGCCAATTTTTCCGCCGCTTCCTGCACGCGATTTTCACCAATGTTCGTGACGCCTCCGTCAATCGCTTCACGCATTAAATCAACGCCGTGATTCTTCGTAACCGCAACTAATGTCACGTCGCCGCTGTCAACCGCACGCCGACTTTTCGCCTTATCAATCTCGTCAAGCACAAGCTTTAAATTTTCTTTCACGCTCAAAAATATTCGCCTCCTTTTCGTTATATTAAACTACTCGGCTTTTATAGTCAATATCATATTTTTTTCAGATTTAAAATTTTTTTACCTGCCGCGAAAAAGTTTTCTCATCAATACGGTAATGTCGGCAACGTCTTTCACGGCGTCGGTAATTGCGGCAAGAAAAGTTTCATTGTGATTCAAGTCAACGGCAAGCTCGACAAGCATTTCAAAAATCTGCGCGGAAGGTTTTGGAAAAAGTGACAGAGCCAAAGTCTCGGCAATTTTAAAATTCACGGCGAATACCGCGTAATTGTGCTGAATCGTGCCGCCGATTTTGTAGGGATAAACGCCGCCGAAAAATTCGTTGACTAAATAATTTTCAAGCGTCACGGCGTACTTTTTTAAAAACTTTTTATAAGCCTTCGCGTCAAAGTCAGCGTTGAAATTAAAATCGACGTGACGAATATATTTCTGCGCGGCGCCGTCACGAATTTTTTCAAGTACCGTCGATATCAGCGTTTTAAACTCTTGCGGCTGAAAGTTTACGCTGTCGATTAGAATTGGAATTTGTCCGAGAAAAAATTCTTCCGCCGTGTAAATTTTATTCAGCGTCGCAATTACGTTTAAATCGCCGCGTTTCAAAATTTCTTCAAGCTGACGCAGGTAAAAGCCCAGCACGATTAGCCTTTGATCAAGCGTCAATCGGCGCTGTTGCAGAATTGAAATTGCCGTGAATTGAATTTCGGTGAAGTGCAAAATAACTTCCGGCGGTACGTTTGATTCACTCACGAAAATTTGACGGTTAGCCCAAGCGGGTAAATTTATTTCGGACGTTTCAAACTCAATGCGGCTTTTTGAATTTAGAATCAACCGCGCGGCAAGCGGACAGGTCAGCGTTAAACTTCGCTCAATCACGCCGCCGAATTTATAAAGTTGGCGCGGGTAACTGCGGCAGAGTTGCGAAATATTTTCTTCGCCGCGTTGCAGTTGAATTGAACAAAGTCCCGCCGCATTTAAAAAGGGGCAGGCGCCGCCTTCCTGCTTGATAAAATATTCGCCGTCATCAAAGTCAATGTGCCGCGTCAATTCGTGCTGTGAAGTTTCAAGTTGCAAATATTTTTCGTAAGTTTCGGCGTCGACTTCAATTTTCCAATTCCGCCTGCAACAATTCGCGGGACAATTTTTTCCGTCGCATTGGAACTTTGCAACGTACTTGGGCTGTAGGTAAACGTACATAATTTTCACCGGCAGGATTTTATCACAAAAATTAATTCTTGCAAATTTTCACCGCGTAAAATAAAATTACGGCATAAGTATTCGTGCAGACGTGTAATATTGGAGGCAGTTAAATGGAAGGAAAATTTTACGGCGTTGGTGTAGGTCCCGGCGATTCGGAGCTTTTGACGGTTAAGGCGGTTAATGCGATTAAAAATGCTGACGTGATTATTGCGCCGAAGACAGAAAAAAAAGAAGGCAGTGTCGCCTTAACTATTGCCGCGCCGTACATTTCGGACGCCGAAATTATTTTTCAAACTTTTCCAATGGTAAAGCATTTTGAAGAGTCCAAAGAAATTTTTGAACAGAATACGAATCAAATTTTAGATTTTCTGCGCGCAGGGAAAAATATCGCATTTCTGACGCTGGGAGATCCGATGTTTTTCAGCACGTACATTTACATTTTCAACCTGCTGAAAAATTCCGGCGCGAACATTGAGACGGTGCCGGGCATTCCCGCGTTTTTGGGAATAGCAAGTCATATCGGCAGGGCGGCGGCGTACGGCAAC
>JAFTEG010000427.1 GCA_017453765.1 Selenomonadaceae bacterium | reverse complement strand
CTTCAGATTCAAAATCAAGCTGTTTGCGCGAACTGAATTTGTTGAAGAGGTTGCCTTTCAAAATTTTATCGTACGGAAACTTTTCATAAGGCGCGTTAAGGTACGGCGACAGCGTCCATACATTTTCATTGTTGACGGGGCATTCATCCATTTCACGCTTTACCGCCGGAATGTAGCTGTACGCAAGGTCAAGCACGAAGTCAACCAGCACGTAGTCAATCAGCTCATCAAAATCCCGCCAATACTCATTGAAAAAATCCTTCGCAAAAGTGTAAAGCGGATTATGCAAAATCGATGTGCCTTGAATAAAGCCGCCCCAACGTCCATACGAAGAATAAGCGCCGAAACCTTTTGTAATGGGGTGGTCGTTATCTTTTTCCTTCGTAAATTTTTGCGTATAAAACGGCAGACTCCAAAACTTTTTATAATTTTCCAGCGGCTCCGTAACTAAAATAGTGGCGTCTAACCAAAGTCCGCCGTAACGCTCCAAAAGATTTACGCGCAAAATATCGGTAAAGTGTACGCGCGTAATTTTGCCTGAGCGTATTTTGTCAATGACGTGCGATGGCAAGTCAATGTAATTTGTAAAATTTTTTTCGTCGATAAAAACAATTTTGTACGAACCGGCATTTTCTTTCAAACTGTTGTAGCAACAACGCGCCAATAGCGGCAAATTCTCTTCGCCTTGAAACCAACAATAATAAATCTGCCAGTCCTTAGGCGCGACCTTAGGACAATTTTTATTGTTGATAATTGCCTTAGCGTGCCGCTCAATGACGTAGGCATATTTTTTTTCAAGAAAAGCTTTAACCTGCCTGTCGTGGTCAATCCGCGCCCTGCCTATAATGTCGGGACCGGTTACAAGTATTCGACGCCAATTCAAAAACGTGGTGAAGTCGTCGGTTAAATGTTTCGACCAAATTTTTTTGTCGGCGACTTTATCAAATTCTGCCAACTTGCCGAAAAGCAACAATGCCAACGCGCAGTACTGATTTTTCGGCGCGGGTGAACTTTGCGCTATTGCAAATAAGTCCGCGCAGATTTTTTCTTCCTGCTCATTGAGTACGCCCGCCATTGCCGCAGTTGCCGCCATTTTCCATAATTCGTGGTACCATTCTTCCAAGTGGACTTCGGCAAAACGTTGCGGCGGCGTGTTTATAACGCGGTTTACCAATGCCACGCGCTGTTGATTAAAATTCAATGCCATTTCCTGCCTAAGTTTTGCGAAACATTCTTCCGCAGTAGGAATTTTTTCAGCCAAATTTATCACCTCTGAAAATTTTTTTAATTATAACATAAAATTTACTCTATCAAAATTCCAACGCGGCATTTTAAATTTTCGTTTACTTCGACTTCAAATTAGGTTAAAATGTTTGCAAGTTGAATTTTTTTTTCGGAGATGAGTAAATTTGAGTTTGATACATCGTCCGCTGTACTTGAATCGGTTAAACAGATTAATGGAACGCGACGAAGTAAAAATTTTGGTAGGCGCGCGCGGTGTCGGTAAAACTTCTATCTTGGATACTTTTGCACAGAGTTTATTGCTCGGCGGCGTGAATCGTAAAAATATCGTGCGCATTGACCTTGAATCGCTGACCTATCGGACGTTGAGCGACGCGGAAGATTTTTTCGATTTAATTTCCGCGCAGATTGCCGACAAAGGCAAGACCTTTCTGCTTTTGGACGAGCCGTCACGAATACCGAATTGGCAAATGGTAATTTCCGGCGTCAAAAATATTTTCGGTGCTGACATTTACATAACCAGTTCGACAGAAATTACGGCTGAGGACACGGCAGAATTTTTTGACCCGCCGCCGATTTTTTTAAACATATTGCCGCTGTCATTTCAAGAATTTCAAAATTTTTACCGCTTTCCCGAAGAAGTAGGATTGAAAGAGCGGTTGGAAGTTTACTTGAAAGTCGGCGGAATGCCTGCCGCAATACAAATGCGCGCCAATGAATCCGCTTTAACCGCAATGCTTTCAAACAGTTTCGCCGCGTCTATAATGTCGGACGTTTTGAAAGATACCGGTACCGCCGATTTAGATTTGGTGCTGAATTTGACAAAAAAAATTGCCGCACAGAGCGGTGCGGTTAATTCATTCACCAATATCAGAAAAATGTTTGATGAACGTCCGCCGAAAGTTGCGACGATTGAAAAGTACGTCGAACGCCTTAGAAAGTCGTATCTTTTCTACGCAATGCCGGTTATCGATATGCGGGACGGTGAACCCATTCCGCGCGTTGCGAAATATTTTCCCGTCGATTTAGGCTACCAAACTTTGATGATCGGCGAACAGATTTTGACGAATGAAATTTTGGAATGCCTTGTGTACCTTGAAATTTTGCGGCTTGAGGTAGGCTGTACGATTTTCCGCGTCGGCAAGTCCACCGTTTTTCAGATTGAGCGCAGTGATTTGGGCGACAGGATTTATATTAATACCGCGCAGAATTTGGAAAGTGCCGAATCGCAGGACGCCGCCTATTCGCCGCTACGTGCCATTAAAAATCTTTTTGCGCGTTGGGTTATCACGTCGGACGAAAATGCGGTTAATTCTGATGACGGCATTAAAGTCACGAACATTTTAGATTTTTTGACTAGTGAGTAGTGAGGAGTTAAGAGTGAGGAGTGAGGAGGGTTAGTACTATTTACTAGGGCGTGTTGATTAATTTAACTTGCGAAATTTGCGATTTATTTTTTTAGATTTACTTTTCTTTGGCGCAAAGAAAAGTAACAAAAGAAACATAGCGGCATTAAGTGCGTCCACGTTCAGTGTTAAAATATTTTATGCGTTATTGCCGCGATTG
>JAFTEG010000426.1 GCA_017453765.1 Selenomonadaceae bacterium | reverse complement strand
CTTGCCCAATTCGCCGGAAAGTTCTATAGCGTTCTTTATTCGTCCGTTAGCGTCATAAATTTCCGCGCCATAACGTTTAAGAACCTGCGCGGCAACATTATTTTTACCCGCCTTAGTCATTTGTGCACTAAAACGCCGGAGTGTAGAATTAACTTCATTAATATCAATGCCCGTAACTTTAGCTATCGTCGACAACTTGCCCATATCAGCAATACTAAGTTGCATACCACGAGACATAACATAAAAAGCGTCGCCACTAGCTATCGCGGGTTTTGCCATTTCAAGCAGAGAACTTTCTATTCCTTTAATGACGAGAGGAATTGCGGCAAGGGCGGCAACAGCTTTACCGACTGGATGCGGAATTGCTCCAATTATTTCTAAAGATTTTGTAATAGCACCGTCTGCCGACTGCGACGCGGTTTTTATTCCATTAAAAGCACTCGACAGCTGATTTAGTTGATTTACCACGTCGCCTTTAATGTTCAGATACCCGCTGAGCAAATTATTAGTTTTAGGCGGTTGAATTTTATTCAGCTCGTTTATTTTGGCTTTGAGTTGGTCTATAGCTTGAATTTGTTTCTGAATTTCAGTTTGCAGATTAATAGTCTTAACGTTGCCAAGTCCGTTCGCGCTGATGGACGTCGCAAGTAATTTTTTCATCTCGACAAGTTTTTGATTCTGCAAGGTAAGTTCTTGATTCAAGTTATGGACGTGAGCTTTCGCCTTATCAAATTCGCTTGCCATTGGACTAAGGCGCGACAAGTCTATATCCGTTTTTACTTTTATGTGCTCCAATTTCGCATTGAGTAAAGATATCTTTTCGTGAATTTGACTTTCCACTTGCCGAAAGTTATCAGCGCGAATTTGCAGGTCAACCTTTGTATTCTGCAATTCTTTCAGCTTGTTTTCGAGCTTTTGAATTTCCTGTATCTGCTGCAGGACGTTAGTTTTAAAAGTAAGTGTCTGGGCACTGTCGCCGCCGTTTAGCTTTGCTGAACGATACATTGTTTCTTGCAACTGTATTAACTTTTGGCGTTGCAGTTCAATTTCTTTCGTTACTGCCGCGATATGTATCTTTTGGGCGTCAAAGGCGGCGTTCGCGCCCTGCAACTTCGACACGTCCAATTCAGCTTGAATTTTCACATGCTGAATTTTCGAGTTCAGCTGGGCAATGCTATCTTGCAACTTAGTCGTATTGATTAAGACTTGTTGCGCGGATAAACTTTTCAGCTGAGCCTCAAGCCGTGCGACTGCAAGGCGTTCGCGCTCCATTGACGTTTCAAGCTTTTTGGCGACAACTTCATTGGCATCCTTGCTACTTGCATAATCTTGATAAGCTTTTGTAGCAAGAGTTAATTTATCGCGTTGCATTTCGAGGAGCTGAGTTATAGCGCGTTCCTGTATTTCAAGGATTTTATTCTTATCGGTTAAGGCGTCTAAACCTGCCGTATCAGTCTCCATGCGAAGTTTAACTATATTCTGCTGACGATTTAAAGCCGCAATGCCCTGCTTAACAGTTTGCTCCGCCGCAAGAAAATCGCTCTGCAGTTGATTGAGCGTCAAGCCGATGCGCACGCTCACGCCGCCCGCTTGTTTTTCTGCCAATTAACCCACCTCCCGCCGTCAAATAAAATCTTCAAGCCGACGTTTTCTTTTGTTCTTTTTCTGTCCTTTATTTCTTTTTTCCTCAAAAGCCGCCTCAATTTTACTGTCGACAACTTCTAAGTCGAAAAGCACTGCCAACGGCATTTCTTCTATCTCTCCAAACGACAAATGATAATCACTCAACCATTTGCGCAAATGATAAACATATTGTTCATAAGCGGACAAAGACAGGCTTACTGTTCCTTGTCCTCGTTGAAGTTTTTTGATATTTCGGCGGTCTTAAGCCACGTAAAGGCATAAACTGCCCTGCGCGTTGCTAACGACGCCGGCAAAATATCTTCAATCCGCATACCCAATACATCTTCTTTTGTCACACCGGGGTAAAATTTCGAGACAACCTCTGCATGACGTTCAATAAAGTCGACGTCGCCAATTTGCGGTTGATTGTTATCGAACTCCGAAGCTATTCTGTAAGCACGCCCCGTAAGCTCTGCCATTTCATATTCTACGTCGTTAATTGTAATTGTCGGTTTTTCCATGATTTATTCCTCCGTAAAGTCAAATTCTTCATCTTCAAAATAAATTTCATTT
>JAFTEG010000425.1 GCA_017453765.1 Selenomonadaceae bacterium | reverse complement strand
GTTTTTCCGAAAAGTTTAGCGGATCGCCTTGAGGCGGCGTTGCTGAAAAATTACGGCTACGGTCAAAAAGTTCCGATTCTTGAGCTGAAAAAATCTGCGGACGGATTTTTACATTTCTTGGCTGATTACGTTTACAAAAAAATTTTTTTGCACTACACCGAAAAACAATGGGGTAAGCCGCCTGAACAAATTGACGGCGCCGTAACTGCGCGAGTGCCGATTTTCATAGGACGCGACGACAGATATTTTAACGACCGCTTTCAAGCCCTGCCGCGTAAAGGCTACACTAAGCTGGTTGAAAATATTTTGGCGCATAAAAATATTAAGCTTATGTTGAATACGGACAGCGCGGAAGTTTTAGAATTGCGCGGCGAAGAAATTTATTTGTTCAATCAAAAATTCGGCGGCACGGTGATTTATACGGGACAGCTTGACGCGCTTTTCAATTTTAAATTTGGCGTCCTGCCCTACCGCAGTGTCACGATGAAATTTGAAACGGTTGACACGGAGCATTATCAAGACGCGCCGTCGGTAAATTATCCCGACAACTACGACTTCACGCGAATTACCGAATTTAAAAACATTCACCCCGCGCAGTCACCGCGTACCACGATTTTAAAAGAGTATCCGCAAAATTACGTTAAGGACGAAAATGAACCGTACTACCCCGTTTTCACGGACGAGGCGCGCGCGGCTTATGAAAAATATTCTGCCGAGCTTGCAAAGTTCCCGCAGATTTATGCCGTCGGACGCCTTGCCGAATACAAGTATTACGATATGGACGACGTTGTAAAGCGGGCATTGGACTTTTTCGCGGGGTTGAACGCTTGAACTGCGGACTGGTAATTCCAACACTAACCGCGGGAAAAAATTTCGCGACGTTGCTTGAACAGATTGCCGCGCAGGATTTACCGCTGAAAAAATTAATCGCCGATTCGCAGTCAACCGATGACACGGTAGCGCTGGCAAAAAAATTCGGTTTTGAAATTCTGCCGATACAGCGACAAAACTTTAATCACGGCGCGACGCGTCAACAGGCGCTTGAATATTTGCTTGAAAAATTTTCAATCGACGCTATAATATTTTTGACGCAGGACGTTTTACTGCACGACGAAAAAACTTTGTCGACGCTGGTAAAAATTTTCGACGCCGATTCAAAAGTAGGCTTGACGTACGGACGGCAACTTCCGCACAGTGACGCGACTGTTGAGGCGCAGATTTTACGTAGGTTCAACTACCCCGCCGAAAGTCAGATGAAAACTTTTGACGACAGAAAAATTTTCGGCATAAAGACGGCGTTCAACTCCAATTCTTTCGCGGCTTATCGTGTTGACGCGCTGAAAAAAGTCGGCGGCTTTCCTTCCCACGTGATTTTATGCGAGGACATGTACGTTGCCGCAAAAATGTTGCTTGACGGCTACAAAATATTTTACAATGCCGCCGCGCAGGTTTATCACAGTCACAACTACACGGCGACGCAGGAATTTCACCGTTACTTTGACATAGGCGTTTTTCATTCGCGTGAAGGTTGGATACGTGAAACTTTCGGCAGTGCGGAGGGCGCGGGTAAAAATTTCGTGCTGATGAAGTTGAAGACGTTGTGGCAGGAAAATCCCGCTGATTGTTTATGTGCTATTTTTCGTGACGGTGCAAAATTTTTCGGCTACAGATTAGGCAGGCTTGAAAAGTTTTTGCCGCGCAGTTTTTGTCAATTACTTTCAATGCATACAAATTTTTTTAGGTCATAGATACTGGAAAGAGGTAGCAGTTTATGAAAAATTTGATTATCATTGGCGCAGGTGGTTTTGCTCGTGAAGTTTATTGGCATTCGCAAATGGCGTCGGGCTTTGATTCAGAATGGACGATTAAAGGCTTTTTGGACGGCGATGTAAAACTTGCGCCGGAGGAGTACGCGAAATTGCCTGGCGACAATTCGGTTTTAGGCGACATTGACAGCTACGAAATTCAGCCGGACGACGTTTTCACCTGCGCGGTAGGCACGCCGGAACCGCGTAAAAAGTTGATTGAAAAGATGCTGGCACGCGGCGGCAAGTTTATTAACATTATCAGCGAACGCGCGCACATTTTCCCTGCGGCGAAAATCGGCAACGGCGTTATCGTAGGCATAGGCAACGGCATAAGCGACAACGTGACGCTTGGCGATTTTACTGTTATGAACAACGTCTCTTATCTCGGTCACGACGTGACTGTCGGCAATTACACCTGCATAATGTCGCACGTAGACGTAGGCGGCAGAGCGGTGATTGGCGAAAATGTTTTTATCGGCAGTGGCGCGATTCTTTTGCCTTATGTTAAAATTGGTGACGGCGCGTATGTCGGTACCGGCAGTGTTGTCTTGAAAAAGGTACGTGCCGGCGCAAAAGTTTTCGGAAACCCGGCGGTAGAAATTTAGATCGATAGTGGCTAGATCGATAGATCGATAGTTATTAGATCGATAGTTGTATCAATCCAAAAAAGGAGCTTAAAATTTGAGTAAAGAAGAATTTATTAAACAGCTTACAGACATAATGGACACTGAAACGGAATTGACGCTTGAAACAGATTTAAGCGAAGTCGAAGAGTGGGACTCACTCAGCTTGGTATCATTCCTTTCATTCTGCAACGCAAGATTAAGACGCCCGATTTTGCCGGATGAAATTAAAAGCGCCAAAACCGTCAACGATTTATTTGACATTGTGAGTAAAGACTAATGCTTTTAACTGTTGAAAATGCCGCCGTAGAAGTCGTCAGCGCCTACGTTTCAAGCCGGCGCGTACCGATTGAAGAG
>JAFTEG010000424.1 GCA_017453765.1 Selenomonadaceae bacterium | reverse complement strand
TTATGGTGGAGGCACCTTCCTCAATATCTCCCGCCTCAACGTTAACGACGGCGGCGCGGGCTATTCCGGTTAAGTCAAAGCCGCTGTGTGAATAAAATCTTGTGTCCTCAACGGCAACAATCGCTTGCTGAAGTGTTCGCGGCATATCGTCCAATGAAACATAGTGCGGAATTTTTCTTATTCGTTTATTGACTGCATCTTCAATAGAAAAAATACGCCCAACCCTATCGACAATTCCCACTTCCGTATTTTTTACGGGAACTGCGGAGGTTCGGCTATCAGTTGTCCTGTTATTAATTGGATTTTTAGTCGTTGATGTCGGCGTTGGAGTTACGGGCTTTTTTTCTTCTTCTCCAAAAAAATCTTCCACGTATGAAAACAGATAATCTATCGGGTGCGAAGACCTTATCGCTAGGGTGATGAAGAATGACGCCCAAAATACGAATATCAGTGCGGCTACTATTTGAAAAAATCTTATGATAAATTTAAAGGACCTTCTTTTTTTTGGTTGCTCGGACATTTGACTAATCGCTTGTCCTTTCTTTACAGAATAATTTCAGATTTTAGCCGATTGTAGACTAAAGAAAAATTTTTGTCAAGGGTTTTTAGCGGCTGGATCGATGGATCGATGGATCGATAGATCGATAGATCGATGGATCGATAGTAATTAGTAGCTCTAAGCTCCAAGCTCTAAGCTGTAAGCTATCATCAGAAAGATAACCGTCGCGGTGTACATCAGCCGAATTGTCAGCAAAATATGTTGCGGGTTTAAAAGTTCGTTTGCATCTCCCATATACGCGCGAAAACTCGGCACGCCGAAATATGAATTAATGCCGCCTAATTGAATGTTAAGCGCGCCTGCTACCGTAGCCTCCGCGTAGCCGCCATTGGGACTTGGGTGTTTAGCCGCGTCGCGTTTCATCATCTCGAATGCGTTTTTGTAATCCAAATTTAAAATGAACGCCGAAATTATAAATAAAAGCGCCGTGATTCGCGCGGGAATAAAATTCGCCACGTCATCAAGCCTTGCCGCAACGCGTCCGAAGTAAAAATATTTTTCATTTTTATAGCCCAGCATTGAATCCATTGTGTTGACAGCGCGATAGGCAACGGCTAACGGCAAGCCGCCTACCGCAAAGTAAAAAAGCGGCGAAATAATTCCGTCCACCGTATTTTCTGAAACAGTCTCCACCGTAGCACGTACAATTTCGCCTTCATTTAAATGCGCCGTGTCACGTCCGACAATCCAGCCGACCTTTCGACGTGCCTCCAAAATATTTCCGTCAGTCAGCAGAAAATAAAGTTCACGTCCCGCATCGGCAAGTGAACGCGGCGAAATCATAAAGCTCAGTGCCAGCGCCTCAATAAAAATTTTCAGCGTGAAACTTCCTGTCAAACTTGCAAGCAACACTACGGCAACGCCGACGCCGTAACTTACAAGTAAAACTATTGAAACTAAGACACCGCCCATACAAATTTTTTTTATGTAGCCGTCGCTGTCACGGCGCAAAATTTTTTCAAGAAATGAAATCAAGTTGCCCATAGGCACGACGGGGTGATATTTACTGCGCGGATCTCCAATAAGCGCGTCAATCAAAAATGCCACTACGGCAGTAATCATAGGACTCATATTTAATCTTCAATGTCATCAAAAATTTCGTCTACGGTAATGGTGAAATCGTCGAAAATTGAAAGCTTGATATCGGTTTTAATTTCGGATTTTTCCTCTTCGTCGAGTTGGTTAAATTCTTCTTCTGTCAGGCATGTGTAAATGTCGTCCAGTTCGAGCTTGCCTTCGCGCAGGTGATAGACTGTTACGCTTTTATCAAATGGATTGACAATCCAATATTCGCGCACGCCGTTTTTTTCGTAAATATCCTTTTTAACGGTTAAATCTTTGCGCATAGTTGAGCGTGAAAGAATTTCTACTACAAAATCGGGAACGCCGTAAAGCTTAGGTTTATCTTTCAAAATTTTTCTGTCACAGACAACAAATAAATCCGGTCTCAAAATATTTTCGTCCGGCAAATGAATTTCCATACTTCCGGTGAAGACGCGACCGAAATTTTTATCCTTCAAGTAGCTGTGAACCGCGACCAAAATGTTGCCCTTAATGTAGGCGTGTTTCAGATTGGGACTTGACAGCATAAATTTTTTGCCGTTAATAACTTCGTACAAATTATAAAAAAGCCTGTCATTATAAACAAGTTTGTCATTCAACATTTTAACGCCGCTCCCTTCACCGAAAAATTTTTTCCCACCCGCCGCTACCGCTGAAAATTTATTTTATGAAGTTTGTGTAAACCGGCTCTTCTTTTTCAGGCAGACCGAATTTTTCTTTTCCGAGCGCAATGCTTTTCATAAGGAAGACCATATTTTTTGCAAGGGTGCGCATAGTCTGCATACCTTCAGCGTCCTGCGCGGCTTGACCTTGTTCAAGACCGAAGGCGTTATTCCAATATTGGCTTGAAACAATCGGCATATTGCTGATTGTGAAATATTTGTTAAGCTCGTCGAAAGTTGCCGTTGTACCTGCGCGACGTGAAATAACTACGGCGGCGCCGACTTTCATGGTTTTATCAAAATGCGTGCTGAAAAAAAGTCTGTCCAAAAAAGAAATTACCGTGCCGTTAGCCGACGCGTAGTAAACCGGCGTACCGACAACAAGACCGTCAGCCTCTTCAAAAAGCGGCGCCGTTTCATTGACGATATCATTAAAGACGCACTGCCCTTTTTTAAAGCAATTTCCGCAGGCAATGCAACCGCGTACAACTTTATTGCCGACGTGTACAATTTTTGTTTCGACTTCCGCCGAGTCAAAAATTTTAATCATTTCATTGAGTGCCGTAGCCGTGTTGCCTTTAGCGTGCGGCGAACCGTTTATCATTAAAACTTTCATCCCAAATTCTCCTTTTGAAAAAAAAAATCGACGCGCAGATTATACACGGCGACGCCTTTATTAAGCAAGTAGCTTTTAATTCTCAATTCTCAATTCTTAATTCTTAATCCTTAATCCTTAATCCTTAATTAGACTGACTCTCCGTTCGTGGCAATGACGTTTTTGTACCAATCAAAAGATTTTTTCTTGTAGCGGTTACCGGTACCAGTGCCGTCGTCATTCAAATCAACGTAGATAAAGCCGTAGCGCTTAGCCAGTTCGCCGGTAGTGAAACTTACAACGTCAATACAGCCCCAAGGAGTGTAGCCCATAAGGTCAACGCCGTCAATTTCAACTGCCTTTTTCATTTCGCGAATGTGTCTGCCGAGATATTCAATTCTGTAGCTGTCGTCGCAGGTTTTATCGTCGTTAAGCTTATCAAAGGCGCCGAGACCGTTTTCAACAATGAACAGCGGCTTTTCGTAGCGTTCCCACATAAGAGTCAGCGCGTACCTTAAACCTACCGGATCAATCGACCAGCCCCAATCTGAAACTTTCACGTAGGGATTTTTCACGCTGTGTTCGTTACTGCCGTAAACTTTTACAGAAGTATCCTCAACGTCAGCTTTAACGGTATTCGACATATAGTAGCTGAAGCCGATATAATCAACCGCGCCTTTCGCCAAAATTTCTTCGTCGCCCGGCTCCATGTGCGGACCGTTGCCGGTACGTTCCCATTCCTTTTTGGCGTAACTGCCGTAATGTCCGCGCGCGTGTACGTCCATAAACAAAAATCTTTCGTGCATTGACTCCTGCGCGATAACAACATCGTCGGGGTTACACGAATATGGATAGTACGGCACGAATGAACACATACAGCCGATTTTGAAGTCGGGATTAATTTCGTGACCCTTCGCAACTACCAACGCGCTGGCAACAAGTTCATGGTGCGCCGCCTGCAACATTGACTTGGCAGGATTTTCAAGCTTTGAAAAGCGTATTCCGGAATTTACCCAGCCGAAAATATCTGTGGCAAGCATAGTCTGATTATTAATTTCGTTAAACGTCATCCAGTACTTGACTTTGTCTTTGTAGCGTTTCATAACTGTTTCGGCGTAGCGTACAAAGAAGTCAATCAGCTTGCGATTCGTCCAGCCGCCGTATTTCTGCGTGAGGTAGTACGGCATTTCAAAGTGACTGAGCGTAATGACCGGTTCAATTTTGTACTTTAAAAGCTCGTCGAACAGATTATCATAAAACTGCAGACCCTTTTCATTCGGCTCAACTTCGTCACCGTTCGGAAAAATGCGCGACCATGAAATTGACGTGCGGAAACATTTAAAGCCGAGTTCCGCAAAAAGTTTAATGTCGTCTTTGTAGGTGTGAAAAAAGTCAATGCCCTTGTGATTG
>JAFTEG010000423.1 GCA_017453765.1 Selenomonadaceae bacterium | reverse complement strand
GGCATTACCTACACCGGCGACCCTACCGGCGACTCTTCTTCCGTTGCCAACGACCAAGCAGTTACGTCAATGATGATTACTTATACAGACGGATCGATTGAATTTGTCGGTACGAAGGATGAATTAAGAGATGCAGCTTATGGTGCGTATACAGATACTTTGCCGGAAGGTGCAACTGTTCCTACTAATGTTTATCATTATGCTTCTTCAGATACTGTTGCCGGTGAAACTTTCCGCGTAGGTGCAAACAGAGTAGTACCTATTACAGCAGGCGATGCAACTACTCCATCGCGTACCGCTACAAAAACCATTGCAAGTGTAGACTTTTCATCCGTTTCATATCATGGTAATGAAAATGCTACAGTTGGTGTTCAAAGTGACACAGCGACCTATCACTTTACAACAGGTGCTTTCACTCTTTACAAATTACTTGACACGGAAGATCTTGACTATGATCCTCAAACCGGCGTGATAGATTGGTCTTCGACTGCCCAGCCTGCCGCAGGTGAGTCTGATACCGTCATACCAGACAATACGGATTATATGATGGCGCAATCGGTAAATGTTGACGGCACAAACGTCATTGCCGCGACACTAACTCTAAGCGACGGTTCAACCTTAAAAGTGTCAAGCGGCTTTTATGAATTGGGGTGTAGTGTCCCAGTCACGACCGTTTCAACCATTTACGACGCGCAGGGCAATATGCATACCGTCACGCTACTGACCGACAAAGCAGCGGGTACGACAGGTAACGCGTGGCGTACTTACATTGCACCTACCGCAGGACAAAAAGGCTATCAAACTCAAGTAACTCAGCAAGAAAAAGACGGCACTACTACAGAAATTTATTTGAATCGTCAAGTTACGGAAGATGACAACACCGATCCGCCTACAGAAGTAATTACTACCGATAAAGCCGATATGTACTTTACAACACTTGGCGCGATTGATACTGCACGAACCAGCGGCGCGAGCTTGTACCTTGACTACGGCAACGGCAACGGCGCAGAAGTTACGACGGTAGCGGTTGACTTCAATGACGTTACGCAATTTTCCGGCAGTAACACGCTGTATCCTACGACGGACGGCAATTCGCTTGGACTTTTGAACAGCGTATCGGTTGACGTGAGCGGCGTTATCACGGGAACTTACACGAACGGCATAATTATGACAGAGGCTCAGATAGCGGTAGCGCAATTCTCAAACCCCGGCGGTCTTACAAAGACAGGTACAAGCCTTTATCAGCAGTCCAACAACTCCGGCAATGCGCGTGTAGGTACGGTAAGCGACTTCGGCTATTCGTTCACGCCTTCGGCGTTGGAAATGTCGAACGTCGAGCTGGCGTCTGAATTGGTTGATATGATTATCACGCAACGCGGTTTCCAGTCTAATTCAAAGGTTATCACCGTAGGCGATGAAATGCTTGAAACGATCGTCAACATGAAGAGATAGTTGCTAGATCGATAGATCGATAGTTGATGGATCGATAGTGGCTAGCTGAAAGCTAATCATTGACAAAGTAAAACAATAATGTTATTCTTGCAACGTAAAACTCTTGGGGCGAGGTGAAATTCCTCACCGGCGGTAACAGTCCGCGAACCGAACATTTAAAAGTTTTGGTTGATTCGGCGCAATTCCGATACCGACGGTAAAAGTCCGGATGAGAAAAAGTTTTACGTAAATTAATTGAGAGAAAATTAATTGCCCTGAGCGTTTTGCTTAGGGCTTTTTAGATTGACAAATTTTAAAGTTTAGCTGTATAAAATTTTAAAGTTTAGATTGATTAATTTCAAAGGGGCGTTGAAAATGTTTACGGGAATTATTGAAGAGGTCGGCAAGTTGAAAAACTTTAACGGCGGACGCATTGAAATTACCTGCGCGAAGGTTTTAAGCGACGTTGAAATTGGCGACAGCATTTCTGTGAATGGAATTTGCTTGACGGTAACAGATTTCGTGCCGAATTTTTTTGCGGCTGACGTAATGCCGGAGACGGTGCGCAAAACTTCATTGGACGAATTGCAACAAGGCGGCGCGGTGAATTTGGAACGCGCGTTGAAAATCGGTGACAGATTCGGCGGACATATTGTAAGCGGACACATTGACGGCACGGGCAAAATTTTAAGCATACGTCCCGAAGGCAACGCGGTATTTATCGACGTAGCCGCGCAGTCAAACATTCTGCGCCAAATTGCCGCTAAAGGCTCGGTGGCGCTGGACGGCATAAGCTTGACCGTAGTCGACGCGACGTCGGATAAATTTTGCGTGTCGATGATTCCGCATACTTTGACCGTCACGAATTTTAAATTTAAGCGCGTCGGTTCACTCGTCAATATTGAAACTGACATTTTGGCAAAGTACATTGACCGCCTTTTACACTACAAGCAGGCGCCGATTGAATTGACAAGAGAAGTTTTGGCGCAGAACGGCTTTTAACGGAGGTAATTACATGAAAGAATTTGCAACGATTGAACAAGCGATAGACGACATTAAACGCGGTAAGATGATAGTTGTAATTGACGACGAAGACCGCGAAAACGAAGGCGATTTAATCTGCGCGGCGGAGACGGTTACGCCGGAGATTATAAATTTTATGGCGACGTATGCAAAGGGTTTAATCTGCACGCCGATTGACGGCAAGCGCCTTGATGAACTCAATATAAGCCAAATGGTGACGAATAACACCGACAATCACGAGACGGCGTTCACGGTGTCGATTGACGCTTACGACACGGAGACAGGCATTTCGGCGTATGAACGTTGCCGCACGATAAAACTTTTGCTGGACAAAAATGCTAAGGCGTCAAGTTTTCGCCGTCCCGGTCACGTCTTTCCCCTTCGCTCGGTAGAAGGCGGCGTACTGCGGCGCGCAGGGCACACGGAAACGACTACGGATTTAGCGCGGCTTGCAGGCTTTTATCCCGCCGGTTTGTGCTGTGAAATTATGGATGACGATGGGCATATGATGCGCACTGACAAGCTGAAAGAATTTGCCGAGCGTCACGACTTAAACATTATCACGGTTCGTTCACTTATCGAATATCGCAAGCACACTGAAAAATTTGTACGCAAAATTGCCGAAGCGGATTTTCCCAGCAAGTACGGGCATTTCAGATTGAAGGCGTATGAAAGCACGTTGGACGGTAAATGTCACCTTGCCGTAGTGAAAGGCGACGTGGCAGGTAAAGAAAATGTTTTGGTTCGCGTACATTCCGAGTGCTTGACCGGTGACGCCTTAGGTTCTCTGCGCTGTGATTGCGGCGATCAACTTGCAACGGCGCTTAAACGCATTGAAAAGGAAGGGCAGGGCGTGTTGCTTTATATGCGGCAGGAAGGACGCGGCATTGGTCTTGCCAACAAAATGCGTGCTTACGAGTTGCAAGACGGCGGCAAGGATACCGTTGAGGCGAACGTACTTTTGGGCTTTAAACCCGACCTTCGCGACTACGGCATAGGCGCACAGATTTTGGTTGACTTAGGCTTAACGTCAATCCGACTTTTGACGAACAATCCCGCCAAACGCGCAGGCTTGGAAGGACACGGCTTAACCATTACCGAGCGCGTACCGATTATTGTTGCGCCGACGAAGTTTGATAAAAATTATTTGACGGTTAAAAAAACTAAAATGGGGCATGTATTTGATTGATTCGCGTTGTAAAAATTTTTTCGGCGTGATAAAATTGGCGCGTTTAAAATTTAAACTGCTTAAGAATTAAGACGGGTGCTTAAGATTTAGGACGGGTGCTTAAGATTTAGGACGGGTGCTTAAGATTTAAGGCGCATAGATTGAGCAATATATTTATAAATTTTATTAAGGAGATGTTACGCCGCGTGAGAAGAAATGATTTGTGCTGGTGCGGTAGCGTTATAAAATACAAAAAGTGTCACCTTAGGTTTGATGAAAAACTTGACTCCATAAAGTTTGATGAAAGTGTCGGGCAGTCAAGACCGCCGCACAAATTGGTTAATAACGCGGCTGACATTGAAGGCATTAAACGCGCGGCAGTGATAAATACCGGTGCGCTTGACTTGGTAGGCGGTATGGTTAAAGCCGGCGTATCGACATTGGAAATTAACGACGCGGTTCATGAATACATTGTAAGTCACGGCGCTCATCCCAGTTGTCTCGGCTACGAAAATTTTCCGAAGAGCATTTGCATTTCAGTTAATGACGTTGTCTGTCACGGAATACCGTCGGCGGAAGAAATTTTGCGTGAAGGCGACATTTTGAACGTTGACATTACTACGGACTTGGACGGCTACTTTGCGGACGCGTCGAGAATGTTCAGCGTAGGAAAAATTTCAGACGAGGCGGCGCGGCTTATTCGTGTTACGCGTGAGATTATGGAAGTCGGCATTAAAGCGGCGCAGGCGTGGCACTATGTAGGCGATATAGGCGCGGCTTGCGGTGAATACGCGCATGAAAACGGTTACAGCGTAGTCACGGAGTTAGGCGGTCACGGCGTAGGCAAGGAATTTCACCTTGAGCCTTTTGTAAGTCATGACTGCCTTGCTGAAACCGGTATGATGTTGGTACCGGGCATGGTGATAACCGTTGAACCTATGATTAATGCCGGTGCTAAGGAAGTTTACACGGATCAGATTGACGGTTGGACTGTTCGTACTACTGACGGCAGTCTTTCCGCGCAGTGGGAAAAAACCGTGCTTATTACTGAAAAAGGCAACGAAATTTTGGCGGAATAGATGATAGATCGCTAGATCGATAGTAGTTAGATCGCTAGTAACTAACAACTAGTAACTAACAACTAGCAACTAGAGCGTTTTGATTAAATCCAGTTTATGGAGTTTTTAAAAATTTTTTTAGATATACTTTTCTTTTGGCGCAAAAGAAAAGTATCAAAAGAAAACATGTCCGCAGAAATCGCGTCCGGCGATTTGCGCGGACGGGCGCGCGTCCCTGCGCGCCCCGCCATAATTGCGGCTGTTACGAAATTTGCCACGTTTTCAATTTTGATTTATTCAACAGCCCCTAGTTACTAGCGATCTATCGATCTATCAACTATCGATCCAGCCACTATCGATCCAGCCACTATCGATCTAGCAACTAGCGATCTAACTACTTAAAAAAACTTTTCAATATATTTCGCCAACCCTTTGACACGTCGCGCATTTTCATACCGGTTAAAAGACTGCTGACCAATTCCTTTACGCAACGTGACGCGGGGGAGTCGGGGTCTCTCACAAAGAAAGGCTCCTGCTTTTTAACGGCGTCGGCAACCGCGTCATCTTCATAAACGTAGCCCAGCGGCTCAACGTACAAATTTAAAAATTTCTGCGTCGTCTGATTCAGCCTTTCCGCAGTCTCTTTCCACTCGTCCGAATCTTTCACGCGATTTACAATCAGCTTAAACTTGCCCTTACTGCCGTACTCCGTGCAAGCTTTTACAACGGCGTAGGCGTCGGCAATCGCGGCAGGCTCGGAAGTCGTGACAAGCAAAATTTCCCGCGCAAACAAAATAAAATCTATAACGTAGCGGTTCAAGCCCGCGCCCGTGTCAATAACTATCACGTCGACAAGCTCCGCCGCGTCAACAATTTTACGCTGAATGGCACGTAAATGCTCGTGACTCGCGTCCAACATTTTATCGACGCCCGCAATGCCGGAAATATATTTTATGCCGTATTCGCTATCCTCCGCAACGTCTTCAACGCGCGTCCTGTAGTTCATCAACTCAACAAGGCTGTGCTTTGTCACGTTGCCCATAAGCAAATTGACGTTCGCCATACCGATATCGGCGTCAATGAGCAAAACTTTATGTCCCGCTTTTTGAATGCCTATCGCCAAATTCAACGCCAAATTAGTTTTGCCGACGCCGCCCTTGCCGCTTGTAACCGCAATGATTCGCGTCGACAACTCGTCTATCTTGCTGTCTACCAAATTTCTAAGCCGTGATGCTTGATCTGCCATAAAAAAGGCGCTCCCTTCGCTTGTACGGAATTACTCGCCTAAAATTTTCTTAAAAAATAAATCCGTCAAAATATTTACGTTGGCAAGTTCAATATCCTCCGGCACTCCTTGACCTGTGGTAAAGTAAGACAGCATTATATTTTTATCCTTCAAAAGGTTGGGAATAAGCCCCAGCGTTCCGGTCTCGTCAACCTTAGTGATAATAATTTTTTCCGGCTCGACGATGGCAAATTTATCCATCATATCCCGCGCGTCGGTAATTTTCGTGGTGGCGCTTATGACAAGGTGCTTTTCAATGCGCGAATGCACGCTGAGCATATCTTTTAAATCCTGCATTTGTTGAAAACTCTGCCGACTGCGTCCCGCCGTGTCGATAAGAATCAGTTCCCTATCTTTGTGACGATCAAGCGCCGCGCTTAATTCGGCAGGCGAATAAACTATTTCAAGCGGCAAGCCTAAGATATCGGAATAAGTTTTAAGTTGTTCGACGGCAGAAATTCTGTACGTGTCGGCAGTTATCAGCACGGCTTCAATTTTTTCATCCAATACAAACTTCGCCGCAATTTTTGCAAGCGTGGTAGTTTTGCCTACGCCGGTAGTTCCCAACACTGCAACAATGCGCGGACCGTGCCGATTTAATTTTATGCCGCCGGAAAATTTTAAATGCTCTTCCAAATAATTTGACAGCGTAAGCCGCGCCGCGCCGGATAAAACGTCCGCCGAAGTGTCGCCGATACCGGGATCCGCGTCCATTTCTTCCAAAATATCTTCGTCAATTTCCTGGTACGTTAAAGCCTCGCGCAGAGTCACGGAATTTGGAGAGGTGCCGCGACCTACTACGCCGGACAAAATTGACTTCATTCGTGCAACTTCGCTTTCAAGGCGGTGAATCTTTTTTTCTTCAGGTGACATTTGCGCAAGCTTAACTGCGTCGGCTTTACCGGTTCTGCGGCGGTGAATTTCGCGCATTTGCTCAGCCATTTCGGCAACTTGAGCCTGCGCCTGCGCTTGAGCCATTGCCTGTTGCATTGCCATTTGATACTGGTTGAACTGCGCGAACATCATAGCCTGCGCCTGCGCTAATTGCTCCGGCGTAAAACCAAAACCCTGCGCAGTCTGTTCATCCGTGTATTGACCGTCATCAATCGGTACGCCTTCGTCTGTCGGTATATATTCATCAGCAGGTAAGTATTCGTCAGGCGGTAAATTTTCATCAATCGGCAAATTTTCATCGGCAGGAAGTTCACCTTCTGCAGGCATTTCATCTTCCACAGGTAAATTTTCATCAACCGGCAATTCACCTTCGACAGGTAAATTTTCGTCTACCGGCAATTCACCTTCCGCAGGTAACTCACCGTCGGCAGGTAAATTTTCATCGGCAGGCAGTTCATCTTCAATCGGAAGTGCACCTTCGGCAGATAAATTTTCATCGGCAGGCAATTCATTTTCAACCGGTACATTTTCGTAGTCAGCTACCGGCTCATATTCTTGTACAATTTCTTCCGGCTCTTCCGGCGGAGGATTTTGCGCATTGCGAACAGTCGCGGCAAGTTTTTCATTTTCAGAACGGGCGCGTTGAGTCGACTCCTCGTCTAAGGAAGATATTTCGGGACGATCTATCGGCAACTCGTCATTGAAGGCAGATTGAAAATTGGAAGTATCGCCGTCCGAATTAGCGTCCGTGCCTTCAAGTTCTGCAACCGGCATTTGCTTAGGCGGTTTTTTGTAAATGCCGCGCACTCTTTCGGCAAGCGGTACGGCCTCGACGGCGGCGGTTATTTCGATAATTTCTTTACCGCCGAAACCGAAGAAACCGCCTGATTTGTACTTACGGCTGTGCAAAATTACGGCGTCTTCACCGAGTTCCGCCTTCATTGCCGCCATTGCATCTTTCATTGTTTCGGCTTTAAAAACTTTTATCTGCAAGATTTATGCTCCTTGTACTTAGGATTTGATTTTGCCTTGAAAATTATCTGTCACGTAGAAAAAATTTAAATTAGATTTATGACATTTTCGACATTGCAAAAAAATTTCCTTCGTACGAGTTAGGGAAGAGGGAATAGGGATTAGGGGCTAGGATTTTTAATCCTTAATTCTGCATTCTTAATTCTTAATTATTTTGTAGCCGTGAAATAAATCTTGCGTCGAAATCTGTTCAATGCAATGCGGTTTACTTGCCCTGCACCCATATTGAACGTACGGCTTATTTACGGCGCATTCATCAAGCGCGTGAGAAGGTTGCACGGTGACGTAGGGTACGTGGTAGGGACTGAAAAATTTCACGTAGTCAGCGCGGTTGGAAGGCAGGTCAGCGGGAAAACAATTCGGCGTAAGCACGGGACATTTCGCCGCCGCCGCAACGTGCATTATGCCGGTGTCGTTGCCTATGTACATATCGCAAAAAGTTAAAAGCGCCGCGCTCTGCCGATAGGTCGTCTTGTTTGTAAGGTCAATCACGCGGCGTGAAAAAATTTCTTCGCCTAAACTCTGTCGAATAATCTGCGCGGAGTCTGAATCAGTTTTACCGCCGCCTAAAATTAAAAAAGTCACGTTATCTTCCGCCAAAATCATTTTCATAAGCTCGGCGTACTTTTCAGGCGGAAAGTGCTTACGTTTTTCCCTGCCGCCTGCCGAAATTGCATAAATCGGTTTTTGCGCAGTTTGTAAAAAATTTCTCGCGTCGGCTTTGTCACGCGGAGTGTACCAAAGTTCCAACTCGCGATTTTTCACCGGCGCTTTAAGTATATCGTCGACAAAAGAAAAATGCGCATCGACAACGTGACTGCCGTAACGATACATTGAAATTGTCTGCGTCATTAAATTTTCCAGCGTCGACTTCAACAAAAAATTACTGCTGAAAGATTCTTTAAGTTTTTCCGGCTCGTACGCCAAAACAAAAGTATCCAACACCTCGTCGGCGTTGTGCGCCATACGAATATACGCGCCGCTCATATAAGTTAAAAGCGGCGTATTCGGTCGGTGAACAAAAGCGTAGCAAAGATGATAACGCCGCGTCAAAAGTTTTCGTGCTACGGACAAATTCCAGTAAAAAAGTTCATTGAAATTGTCAGCTTTATAAGCTTGCTTATTTTCAAAAATTTCGTCGACGTAGGGGCAATGCTCCGCCAAAGGCATAGCGCCTTCGTTTACCATAAGCGTAATGTAAGCGTCGGGGTAAAGCCGCCGAAATTCGCGAATGGCGCCGGTAAGTAAAACGAAATCGCCGATCGCGGCGTCGTGAATGATAAGCAGGTTAAGCCGTTCACCAACTTTCGGCGCGTTGCGATAACCCGCCTTGATAAATGCAGGCTCGACAAAATTTTTTAAGGCGTCAAGATTAAAGTTTTGAGTTCGTAGAAAGTCAGCAAGATAATTTTTAAAAGCGTTCGTGACAAGTTCAATGTCGGCTTGATTCACTTCGTTCAAAGTAATTTTCCTTTTAATAATTCTATTTTTAATTTAGCTTGTAGCTTATAGCCGGT
>JAFTEG010000422.1 GCA_017453765.1 Selenomonadaceae bacterium | reverse complement strand
TCCATTTTATTATTCATCATTGACAAGTTTGAAAACAGCACGTTAATTTTATTGTCAAGCTGATTGACGTTGGACAGCAAAATTTCACCGGCTGAAGGTTTTTTCGGCGCGGCGGCGGCTTTCAAAGCCTGTTCATGCCAATACGCCCTGCAAGCGGTCAATACCTTATCAGCCAGCCAATTATAAAACTGCCGCTTATTCGGACACGGGTTATTGTCCTTGTACCAGTCATTTGAAATGAGATACATTTTGCCTTCAAACTCGACGCGCCTTTCCGTGCCGTTATAAAATCTTGAAAAGCCCGTCCTGTCCGCAATGTCGCCGTAGTTCGTAACTTGACGCAGGGCGCCTTCCGTCGGCAGGTTCGGAAATTTAAAATGCCGGTGCTTGCATTTTAAAGCTATCGCGTCGGTTAAAAATTTTATATTCTCTGCGTCGATTAAGCCGCAGTCTTCCATAAGCTTAAACGCCGATTCAACGAATTGCACGTTGGAATTTTCGGCGTTTATTAATTTTTCAAGCGCCGTCAGCCGCTCGGTCAGTGCCGCTTCATTCGCCGGAAATTTTGGATTATTGCTTTTAAAAATTACAGCCATTAATCAATCCTCCTTGACGGTAAAAAATCTGTACAAAAAAATCTGCATAAGCTTGAAAGCCGTTGCAGACTTTTTAATTTGCGGGAAAAAAATATTAATCGGCGGAAATGCGAAGTTGATGCACGGCGCTTTTATCAACGTCGATATCGGAGCCGGTACGCAGGAAAGTTTCAAAAACTTCATTTGTAGTGGTATTAACCGCCTCGACATGAACGCCGGACGCGTCGACTTTAAACGTGACTTTACTCGGCGTGTTGCGTGAAGTCTGCGGCGGCAGGTTGACAATCAATTCGCCCAAAAGTTTCACGTCATTGGCGGGGTCAGTAGTCTGCGGGTTGCCGTCCTCATCGACGCAGGGAATTATTGTATCTTCAGTGGATCTGTTTTCAAAGGCGCGCAGTCTCACGCGTTCCTGATTATCTTCAAGCGGGTAATAAGTTTTGGAAAATACGGCAGGCATTTTCTCACCGATTTTAATAAAGTTTTCAAGCACGTACTTGTGCTTACTGCCTTTAGTGTCGACAACGCCTGGACCGAATGAACGCGGCGTCTGGTCTTCAACGTCAAATTTCGCGGTAAGCTGTTCGGCGTGTTCGGACGTAATTGCAGGTTCGCCGTTGGCGTCGGAAGTTGCCACGCCTTTGCCTGCGGAATTTTCCTCAACTACAAGCATACTTGCATAAATCGCGGCGCCCTTTGCAACGGCTTGATCGGGGTCGTGTTGCTGAACTTTGCCGGGAAATTTTTTCTCAACGGCATCTTTAATCATCGGCATGTAGGTTGAGCCGCCTACCAAAAGCACGGTGTCAATATTTACGCCCGGCACTTTGTCAAGCGCGTTGTCGACAAAGTTCATCGTCTTTGCAACTAAATCCGAAGTCATATTTTCAAAATCTGCGCGTTTCAGTGCAACTTCGGTACGTGAGCCGCCTACGTCAATGCGAACTTTAGTCGACTGTTTTTTACTTAGCTTGCGTTTAGCCTCTTCAACCTTACTGCGAATATCCTGCCGCGTCTCGGCCTCAATATCCTGCGCGGTCAAGCCGTTTTCGTCACAGCAAGCGCGTAAAATAAAATCGTAAAGTTTATCGTCCCAATCCTTGCCGCCTAATTTATCATCGCCGTCGGTAGCCAGCACGTTAATTTTTTGAACGTCATTGCCTGATTCATTCTGCGCCATAGTCATTTTGATAATGGTAACGTCGAAAGTGCCGCCGCCTAAATCGTAAACCAAAATGGTACGGTCCTCTTGAAATTCTCTCGCGCAGTAACTCAACGCCGCCGCAGTAGGTTCATTAATCAGACTCAAGACGTTAAGTCCTGCCAATTCGCCTGCCTGTTTCGTAGCGCTACGCTCTTCAAGTCCGAAGTAAGCCGGTACGGTAATGACAACGTTTTCAATCGTGCCGCCTTGTGATTCGACGAGGTTTTTAAGCCGCGTTAAAATGAGTGCGCTGATTTCTACCGGCGTGTAAGTTTTGCCGTCAAATTCGTAGACGCGATTGTCGGGCTTGCCTATTTCGCGCTTGACGAATTGCACGACGCGCTCGCCGTCCGTTTCAATATTTTCTTTAGCCGCTTGACCGACTACAACGTTATTTTCATTTTCAAAAAAGACAACGGACGCTACCATATTTGAATCGTCTTCGTTATTTCGGATGACTTCGGGGTTGCCGTTGGCGTCAAGGCGCGCTATGCAAGAATAAGTTGTCCCCAAGTCTATACCGTATGTACTCATTAAAAATTTTGCTCCTTTCGATGTTTAGATCAATGGATCGATGGATCGATGGATCGATGGTTTTCTATCGATCTAGCCACTATCGATCTATCGATCTAACCACTATCGATCTATCGATCTAGCCACTATCGATCTAATCCCTGCTGTCGGCAAATTCGGACGTAGATTTATTTACAAGATTGGCGTCGAAAACATAAACGTCTACGTATTCGCGATAAAGCGGACGTCCATTTCGTATAACGCCGGGTCTGCGACTTCTTGCAACTTTGTTATGAAGTTCGACGTTTGCCGTAGCTACCGTGTTAATGACCTTAGTTAAAAGCGCTCGGCGCGGTTCACCTTTCATTGACGAAAAAACTTCCGCGTCATAATCTGCCAAAATATCTTCCAATTCGTCAAAGAGTAACTGCAACTTTCGGCGACTCCTGCCGATAATATTTTCATCGTCCAAAAGCGTGCGATACTCTACGCAGACAGCGGCAATGGCTTTTAATATCGGCGTGAACTGTTCGCCGCGTTGCTGTTCGCGGAAAATTTCAAGTTCCTCCTGCATTCCGCCGCGTACTTGATTTTGGAAGTTGACGTTTTCGCGCAGGACTTGAATCAATCTGCGCGATATTTTTTTCTGCTCTTCGTAAACGTCTTTGAGCATTTCCTCTGCACTTAAATCCGGCGTCGAATTTTGTGCAACCTCTTCGGCGTTAAATTCCGTATTTTCATCCACAATAATTTCTCCCGCAATTCTATTCAAAATTTTTACTTGCACTGTTCATAAAGTGAACGTAATTTTTAGGCAGTCCCTCTTTGTCCAAAATCAATTCGTCCCCGTCCGTGAAAATATATCCCATAGCACGTGCAAAAACTTTTCCCGCCATAACGTCACTGTTACGGCTTGCCACGCTGATTAATATGACGCCGCGTTTATTTTGTTCACCGGTTTTAGTGTCCTTCTTGGTGCTGTAATTTCTCTGCTTAAAAATAAAATTGCCCGTGCCGTCAAAATTTTTTCCGTATTCGTACCAAACTTCAACCTTCGTGCCGTCAACGGTCTTGTCAATAATTTTATGCTGATTCTTAGAACGGTTACTCCAATTAGGCGGCTCCAAAGTTACAGTTTCATTTTTGATTAAGTCAACCGCCTCAATCAGTGCGCTGTCAGCGGCGTTTTGCAATTCCGTTTCGGTTTTAAAATCCCCTGCAATGTAGGCGTAGTTCAATTCGGATTCTTGAATGCCTTTTACAAAAATTGCGGCGACAAGCAGAATGCAAATTCCAATCAGCGTAAAAAAGCCGCGTTCCGAGTTTAATGCGTAATGCGTAGTGCGTAATGCGTAATGAAAAAGTTTTGTGGTTTTCAAATCTACTTTCTAATCTCTAATCTCTAAACTCTAATTCTTAATCCTTAATCCTTAATTCTTAATTAACTAAAACCCTTCCATATGTTCGCAGGCAGGCATAAATACCGCCGTAGAAAGTCTGATAAATTTTTGCGTAACTGAACTTTTCATTTCAAGTTCAATGTGCATAACTCTTTCACCGAGCTTTGAATATTTCAAGCAGGTTATGACCGTGTCGCCGAAAAAATTTCCGCCGGTAATGGGATTTAAAAACGTGCCGTCATTAATTCGTTTAGCCTGCAGTCTGTAATTAGGTTTGTTGCCGACTATGTAAACGCGCCCTTCGATAACGTCCACAATGTCTAGAGAGCCTTCAACTTTAATTGAGTGATAATTTATTATCAGCGTGTCAAAATCTTGATCTGAATAGGTGACGGCTCTTTTAACGTAGCAGGCGGCGCGGGCGTCCTTAGTGATTCGCGTTAAAACGTCCTGCGCCTCGACTTCCAAAACGTAATCTGCGGCTTGACTTTGCGCCGTAGAAAATATTGTCAGCACCGTTTGACTTAGCCCGTACAAAAGCATAAGTATCAGCGGCAAGGCTATCACAAATTCAATCAGCACAAAGCCGCGCTCAGAGTTTAATGCGCAATGCGTAAGGCGTAATACGTAATGAAAATTTTTCATGGTGAATTTACGCGAACAAGCTTTTTAAAACTAATTTCATTTTCATTCCAAGTGACGGTAACTTCAACTTCGCGCAGATTTTCATTTACGGCGTTAATATTTGTCGTGACGTTAAATTCAACCGGCGGCTTGTCCTCAGCGTTTTCATCATACAGACCGTAATTTTGTAAGTCCGCGTCATTGCCGTTGAAATTTTTCACTGCCGCCAAATTATTCTGCGCGGCAAGGCTTTCAACCATTGCAAGCTGTTCATTCGCCAAATTTATTGCGTGAAGTTTTAAAGATTGGTCGCCGTTTTGTACGCGCGTCATTGCCTGCAGAGCCAGCATTGCGGTAAAAGAAAGTATCAGCGTTAAAAATACCGTGCTTAAAAGCATAAAGCCGCGCTGATTCATTTCGGTGCCGTGATATCGCCGCGCCAACGTCCGACGCTGTTAAAAATTATATAGCGGTTAAAATTTTGCCGTGACGTCATTGTCAAAGTGCCGTTATTGGCTTGAGTGAAGGAAATGGAGTTATTTAACGTCGCATTGCAACTCATTGAAAAACCCTCCGGCAGTTGGTGCGGCTTAAAAATTTCTTGCCCTTGTCTAACAATTTTGTAGTCTGTATCGGTAAGATTTACTTGCAATGAAGTGGTATTGCTCCCGAAACCGGCATTTGCCAAAGTTGCCTGAAAAATTTCCGTTGTAAATGAAGCGTTTTTGTTCAGTGACTTTGTAAAATCCAGCGTACTCAAAAAAGTTTTCATTTCGTAATCAAGGCGTACAGCGTCAACCATACGCGCCGCCTTAGGCAGGGCAACCGCTGAAAGTACGGCGATTATTAAAATTACCAAAATCATTTCAAGCGTAGCAAAGCCGCGTTGATTCTTCACAGTGTCACCAACTTTCGAAGTCTAGCACAAGTTTTTTTACTTTGCAAC
>JAFTEG010000421.1 GCA_017453765.1 Selenomonadaceae bacterium | reverse complement strand
TTTCAAGGAAAAGATTTTTGCCGTACGCATACAGACCGGAAGGATTGACGAAACGCACAAGGTTTATCTGTCCAATTTCAGCTTGCTGACCGCCGGCGGGAGTATCTGAAACACGTCCGTCCTGACTTATTACAAGGCTGTCAATCGTCGCATTTTCTTCCAGCGTAATGTTCGGCATAAGTAAAAAGCCGTCGCTGGTGACAAGTCGTCTTTCAGAATCCAGCTTAAATGAGCCGTCGCGCGTGTACGCCGTCGTGCCGTCGGGAAGTTGGATTTGGAAAAAGCCTTCGCCTTGTATGCCGATATCGGTGGGATTGTCAGTCGTCTGCAAAGGTCCCTGCGTAAAAATTCTGTTCGTGGCGGAAACACGTACGCCGAGACCGATTTGCATGCCTTGAGGATATTGCGTGCCGTCGCCTGAAGCACCGCCTGCGTCGCGCAGAGTTTGATACACCAAGTCTTGAAATTCTGCGCGGACTTTTTTGTTGCCGAAGGTGTTGACGTTGGCAATGTTATGCGCCACAACGTCCATATTTTTCTGCTGCGCGATCATGCCCGATGCCGCAGACCACAATGCTCTCATCATAGTTAAAGCGTCCTCCCCAAATTTTTCAAAACTACTTAGAAAAATACTTATTAAAATTTTTATCGTTCGCCGCATATTTTAATTTAACAAGGCGCCTTCGTCAAAGATTATTTTTCGGCAAAAAAAAATTACACACCGTGACGATGTGCAAAAATTTTTCGTACGAATTTATTTTAAAATTTAATACCGGCTACAAGCTACAAGCTACCTGCTACCGGCTACAGCTCCCAATTTGTTTTGAACACATTCAAAAGATTTTTCTGCCGCGCAGAGACAACGGCAGGCGTCCAAGTATTTTCGTGAACCACCTGCGAAGTCAGCGGGTATGAAATTGTCCCGTTCTTGCCGGTAAAATATTCTTTCTTCTTTTTGTCGAAGTCAAAATTTTGTGCGGCGGAATTTTTTCTGCGCGTCAACGGTACGAGATTTGCAATTCGGTGCGTCCAAAAAATTCTTTCGTCGTCCGTCCACAACGCCTCCCATTGCGAACCGGGATTTACAGTTTGCGGCAAAACATGCTCAATGGAAAGAATATGTGGATTATAATCCGGCGTAGCGCCTGCCGCAACGAATGAATCAAGCCGCAGGATAATGTAATTTCTGCGTCGTGCCGTCAAGCCGTAAATTTCGCCGTTAAGCGCGTTCATAAATTCAGTTTTCTTCGCGTCGGTAAGTTCAATTTCTTTCAGCGGCGCGTTGAGATTATGCGAAGGATTATTTTCCATTTCAGAAATTATTTTTGCGTAGCGGTCAATGCGTTGGTTGACGGTAAAAGCGGTTATGTGCATGAACGCGGCGAGACGCTCCATTTTTTTCATGAACCAAAGAATATAGTCAACGTCATTATGTTTGTCTACGAAAAATTTCAGTGTTGGTGCTATCCAGTCAAAATTATCAATCTTATTCAGCCACATCAACAGAAAATTAATTTCATCAACCTTCGCGCTGTTATTCGTGTTGGGATAACTTTTATTTTTAATTTCGGCGTAGTATTCACTGTACGGCGTCAAAACTTTATCAATAAAATATTCGGCGGAAGGCATTTTCGGCATTACGAACTTTTCAAATTCATCAATCACACTGCCCTGAGCCTTTTTCTTGACGTAAACCATACGCAAATGAGTGAACACGTCATTAAATCCCTGCCGCGTCGCTTTAATCTCTAATTCTTCCCATTTATTGGCGTAGTCGTCTTGCTTTGAAGTTTCTATACTGCCGATAACATCTGACTTAATTATATCGGCAGGAGTTAAATCCAATCCGGTTGTATTCAAGACGTTGAACACTCTGAATGCCGTATCCTTAGCATCGGTTATAACGGTTACAATGTAGCAATGTTCCGATATGAAATTTAAAAATCCCAGCAATTTATTTTCATCAACGCCGCCGGCGCCGTCAGAAAAATTTTCTTCAATTTTATTTAAGAATACTCGACAGTTGGCACGAATGTTGGCGCGGGATTCATTTTCAATTACATTTAAATTGCTTACAAAATTTTTCAGCTCGGTTAATTTGGCGTCATCTGTAAATTTCTGCTGAATGTTGTCTTTAAAAAAAATTTTATCTTTCGGACGAATGAAAAGACGCGGTTCAGGGTTAGGCGGATTTTTTGAGGGCTTGTAGCCGCGCCAAATAAATTCATAGCAGTATTTTTGATTGTCGCCGCGCAAGTACGCCGAAATTGACGCAAGCAAAATCGTCAACGTGATAAGACGCTGTTGCCCGTCCGTAACGTCCGCATAATCGTCATTTGGATTTTTTTTCATTAGCACGATTGAACCCAAAAAATAATCGTCATTCGCCGTCTGTGAATAAAAATCGAAGAGGTTATCAAACAGAGTTTCGGCGTGTTCTTCCTGCCACGCGTAGGGGCGCTGATAAACCGGAATGTGGTATTCAAATTGATCGTTGAAAATATTTTTAATCGGCAACTCTTCACCTTTAATCAAAATTTTTCACTCCTTTAAAACGCTCAAAAATTCCACAACTAAAAAATAAAGACAGAAAAAACTTTCTGCCTTAAAAATTTTATATTCGTTCGCCGTGTTAAACTTATTTGTTCGCGTAAATTTATTCGTTCGCGTTATGTAAAAATTATTTGCGAAGGTTAAGCTGGGCGATAATTTCACGGTAGCGGTTAATGTCTTTTTTGCTGAGGTAGCTCAAAAGGCGGCGGCGTTGACCAACCATTTTAAGAAGACCGCGACGGGAATGGTGATCCTTTTTGTGAACTTTCAAATGTTCGGTGAGGTAAGAGATTCTTGCCGTCAACAGCGCGATTTGAACTTCGGGTGATCCGGTATCGCCTTCGTGCATGCCGTACTTGTTCATAATTTCTTGCTTGGCATCTTTATCCAACATAAAAAATTCCTCCTGTCTAAAAATTTTTCCTGCAACAAAGTCTGCGTCGGAGAGTCGGCAAACTGTGTCGAGGACTGCGCGAAAAATTTTTATCACGCAAATTCAGCGGCAGTATAGCACAAAGAATTTCAAGCCGTCAACATAGGCGGCAAGTTTTTTGTCAATTTGAGTATTAACTACCAAAATGAATATTGACTAAATCCCTGCGTCTTCATAAAATTTCGGTGGAGGATAAAATTTTATGGCAAGAATAAATTTTGATGAAGGCGTTGAACTTTTGACAAACGGTGATCTTCTTGAACTCGGCAAGACGGCAGATAAAATCAGGCGTGAAAAATTCGGCGACGTTGTGACTTTTATAATCGACAGAAATATTAACTACACGAATGTTTGTAAGAATGAGTGTAAATTCTGCGCGTTTTGGCGGCGGAAAAATCAAAACGGCGCGTACGTTTTAAGTCCCGCCGAAATTTTAGAAAAGGTTCGTGAAACTGTTGACGCAGGCGGCACGCAGGTTATGATTCAAGGCGGTTTGCATCCCGACTTGCCGTTTTCGTACTATGAAAAAATGTTACGTGGCATTAAGAAAAATTTTAACGTGACGATCCATTCTTTCACCGCGACTGAAATTTTGCACTTCGCGCAGATTGAAGGCATTACAATTTTGGACGTGTTGAAAAGGTTGCAGGCGGCGGGGCTTGACAGTTTGCCGGGCGGCGGCGCAGAAATTTTGGTTGACGAAGTGCGCAGAAAAATCAGTCCGAAAAAAATAATGACCGCTGACTGGCTTAACGTCATGCGGCTGGCTCATTCAATCGGTATGAAAACTACGGCTACAATGGTTATCGGCTTCGGCGAAACATATTCTCAGCGTGTAGAGCATATGGAAAAGATTCGGCGCTTGCAGGACGAGACCGGCGGTTTTCGTGCGTTCATAACGTGGACGTACCAGCCGAAAAATACCGTACTAGGCGGCGAAAAAATTAATTCGTGGGATTATATGAAAACCTTAGCCGTCACGCGAATTTTTCTTGACAACGTTGCGCATATTCAAGGCTCATGGGTGACGCAGGGCGAAAGGATTGGGCAACTTACATTGGGATTCGGCGCGGACGATTTAGGCAGCATTATGTTGGAAGAAAATGTCGTACGTGCGGCAGGTACGGCGTTTGAAATGTCGACAAACAAAATGGTACGGCTGATTCGCGGCGCAGGGAAAATTCCGGCGCAAAGAAATACTGAGTACGAAATTTTAAAACGGCTTTAAATTTTAATCACGTGTAAAATTTTTAATCGCGTGTAAATTTTCAGCGCGTATAAATTTTTGCAAAAAAAATGGTGCGCTCGGCGGGGATCGAACCCACGTCTCCGGCTCCGGAGGCCGACGTCATATCCACTTGACTACGAGCACACTTTATTCAGTTTTAATCAACTTTAGCACAAATATTTTTTTATGTCAAATTTAGAAGAATCGCGGCTTGTAAGAAGTCGCATTTTTATTTTTGCAAAGATTTTATTTTTCACAGACCGCAATTTTATTTTTCGGCAGAAATTTTTTCAACGCCCATGTACGGCACAAGCGCCTTTGGAATTTCAACAGTGCCGTCCGCCTGCTGATAATTTTCCAAAATCGCGGCAACCGTCCTGCCGACAGCAATGCCGGAGCCGTTAAGCGTGTGGACAAATTCCGGCTTGGATTTATTGTCGCGCTTAAATTTAATATTCGCCCTGCGCGCTTGGTAATCGGTGCAGTTGGAGCAGGAAGAAATTTCGCGGTACTTATTCTGCGCGGGCATCCAAACTTCAATGTCATAAGTTTTGGCAGAAGTAAAACTCATGTCGCCGGTGCAAAGTAAGACAACGCGGTAGGGAATTTCCAAAACTTTTAAAACGTCCTCTGCCGCCGCAACCATACTTTCAAGCTCCGCCCATGACTCTTCGGGCTTGGTGAACTTAATCAACTCGACTTTGTTAAATTGGTGTTGGCGAATAAGCCCGCGCGTATCACGTCCCGCTGCACCTGCCTCTGCGCGAAAACACGCCGTGTAGCAGCTGAAGTATTCGGGTAAAATTTCGGCAGGTACAATTTCGTCGCGGTGATCATTCGTCGTAGGAACTTCCGCCGTCGGTACAAGGTAGTAGTCCATACCTTCAAGCTTAAACATATCCTCAGCGAATTTCGGCAGTTGACCCGTGCCGATCATGCTGTTTCTGTTGACAATGTACGGCGCAAGCATTTCGGTGTAACCGTGCTTGTTCGCGTGCAAGTCCATCATGAAATTTATGCAGGCGCGTTCAAGACGTGCGCCGAGACCGCGATAAAATGTAAAACGTGCGCCGGTGACTTTAGACGCTCTGTCGAAGTCCAAAATATTTAAGTCCGTACCGATATCCCAATGTGCCTTCGGTTCAAATTCAAATTTGCGCGGTTCACCCCAACGCCTTATTTCGGGATTCTGCGTGTCGTCAGCACCAACGGGTACGTCGTCCGCCGGCATATTCGGTATACTTAAAAGAATTTCGCGCAGTTTCTCTTCAACGTCGTGTACCTCTGCATCGAGGGCGGAAATTTTTTTGCCGAGTTCGCGTACTTCCGCAGAAATTTTTTCGGTATCTTCACCGGCTTTTCTAAGTTCGCCGATTTTTTTGTACGTGGAATTTTTTTGACTTTTAAGGTTATCCGATTCGTTCAAAATATCGCGGCGCTTTTTTTCCAACTCCGCAAAGCCGTCAAGATTCAGTGAGTTATTGCGTTTCTTCAACATGTCGCGTACAACGTCGAGATTGTCGCGTACAAACTTCATATCTAACATTATAAAAATCTCCCGTGAAATTAATTAGCTTGGAAAGTCGTAACGGAATATCTGTAGGCGTCGAGAAGTTCTTCCGTCAACTCGTCGGCAATAATCATAATTGACATACACTTACCGCTTTTCGTGCGGAAGTACGTAACCGCCGCCTGATTGCTTGCCGTTACCGTTTCAACTGCGCCGTTTTCGTCTTTTACTTCAAGTTCTTTGGCGGTAATTGCGAAGACGCCTTTAGTGTCCTTCGTGATACTTGCAACGGTAGTCACTTCAAAGAGATTAGCCTCTTTCAACTTCGCAATGTAAGCGTCCATAGTTTTTTGGTCAGCCGTATTGAAGTCGGGAACTGCCTTGCCGTCGAACGCATCAAATTCAATTCTGTATGCGTAAAGCGGTTCATTTTTTTCATTGAGGAAGAAAAGCGTTTCGCCTTTAAGCGCGGGCATTTCAAATTTCATATCGGTTATGACAGGCTGGGCGGGACATTTTATCGTGTAGTTGTAATTAACGCTTCTGTATTCGTAAAATTTATCCGGCGTGACGTTTATAATTTTATTTTGCGCTGCCGCCGGTGCCGCGTTGTTGTCTGCCGCAAAAGTTATCGGCGAAAAGAGAGTTAAAAGAATTGCCGCTGTTGTAAAAATTTTTTTTATCAAAGTTGTGACCTCCATTTTAGGTGTTAGGGATTAGGGAATAGGGAACAGGGATTAGTGGTTAGGATAACACTCCTCACTCCTTACTCCTCACTCCTTACTCCTTACTAATATCATAGATAACGCCGCGTTGACAGATTGATTTTTAATTTCTGCGCGGGTACCGGTGAAATTAAAGCGCTTAACTTCGGTTTTATCGGCGTTGCTGACAGAAATGTAAACCGTGCCGACGGGCTTTTCATCCGAGCCGCCGTCCGGTCCCGCAATTCCCGTGACGCCAACACCGATATCCGTTTTAAAAAGTTTTCGCACGTTTTCAGACATCTGCCGCGCAGTTTGTTCACTTACCGCGCCAAATTCTTTCAGCGTTTCGGCTTTAACCTGCAACACGGAATTTTTCACGGCGTTGGAGTATGAGACGATTGACCCCTGCACGTAGGCGGAACTGCCTGGAACGTCAGTAAGCCGCGACGTCAGCAGTCCGCCGGTACAAGATTCTGCACAAGCTATCGTCAAATTTTTTTCGCGCAGAAATTTTCCAACTTCAGTTTCCAAATTACTCATAATCAAAATTGTTACGTGATACCGTTACTGAAAACTTATAAAAAGTTATAAACTTCTATGTCTCATTCCTGCTTAACCGCGTCCGCTTTTGCCTTAGCTACTTGCGTTTGGTATGACGCTCCACAGGCTTTAATTCCCCGCTAACGTACGGGTACTTACTCAATTAACTTGTATACCGCTTAAGATTTATCGCCGCTTGTAAATCACGGTCAATCTCGTTTCCGCAAACTTCGCAGTGATAAATTCTTTCCGATAACTTCAAATCTTTTTTCACATTTCCACAAACTATGCACTTTTTTGAACTCGGATAATATCTGTCCGCGATCACTACGGTAATTCCCGACCATTCGGCTTTGTAGGTTATCTGTCGCCGAAATTCATAAAATCCCTGTTCCTGCACTGCTTTTGCCAAATGCCTGTTCGACATCATTCCCTGCACGTTTAACTCCTCAAGCTCTATCAAACTTGGTTTTCGTCTGATAATTTCGCTTGTTATTTGGTGCCAGTAACTTTGCCGAATGTTTTTCAGCCTGTGATGAACTCTCAATAAAAGTTTCTCACTCTTTATAATGTTGCGTGTTTTCGAGTAACGATTCCCCTCCTTTTTATTCATTTCATATTTTCTTGAGATACAGCGTTGCAACCGGCGCTGTTTCTTTTTTAATCTTCTAACTGCCTTTATTTTGTTAATGTTGGGATAAATATTCCCGTCTGAACATACCGCAAAACTTTTTATTCCCAAGTCAATTCCTATTGATTCGCCGCAATTTTCAGCAGGTTTGGGGTCTGCGAATTCAAC
>JAFTEG010000420.1 GCA_017453765.1 Selenomonadaceae bacterium | reverse complement strand
GTTCACATTTCTTTGAAAATATTTTGGCGGAAATTATGAATGCCTGCGGTCAGTACTCGGAATTGAGACTTCGTCGCGCCTTGCAAAATTCCGTGATGCTTAGTTCAGACGTTTCAAGCGCGTACGATGCACTGTACGCCAGCTGTTTCGACAAAAAAAATGTCGCCTATCTCGGCAAAGGCATGGTGTTCAATAAATTTACGGGTTCGCGCGGCAAGTCCGGTTCAAGTGAAGCCAATGCGGAATACGTTGCGAAACTGCGCGAAGCTCTCGACAAAAATAATGTCGCCTATCAATTTTCCGAACTCGGCAAGGTTGACTTGGGCGGCGGCGGCACAATTGCGCATATGACGGCGGTTTACGGCATGGACGTCATTGACAGCGGCGTAGGCGTTTTGAGTATGCACGCGCCGTATGAAGTTACCAGCAAGATTGACATTTACGAAACTAAAAAAGGTTACGCGGCATTTCTGCGTGAAATGTAAAAAATTTTCGGCGTGACAGTTTAAAGGCAGGTGGCAGGTTTATGGATGATGAATTTGAAAGATTTTACAAGGCTCAGGCTACTTGGTATGAAATTGCGCTTAAAGAGATAAAGGCGGGGCGTAAGCGTTCACATTGGATTTGGTTTATTTTTCCGCAACTTCAGGCGCTCGGTAGAAGTAATAATGCGTTTTACTACGGCATAATAAATTTGGAACACGCGAAAGATTATTTGGACGATATAGTTTTGCGTGCGCGGCTGATTGAAATTTCCGAAGCGTTGTTGGAACTTGAAACGAATGACGCGGTAGCGGTTATGGGAAATACCGACAGTATGAAGTTACGCTCCTGCATGACGCTGTTTCATTTGGCGGACCCGACTTGCGAAGTTTTTAAAAAGGTTCTCGACAAATTTTTTAACGGTCAGCTTGACGAAAAAACCGTCTCACTTTGTCAAGAATCGTAGCGCGATTAAATTTGCCGTAAGTTTTCAGCTAAGATTAAACTTGCCGTAAAATTTTTGGCTTGAATAAAAAATTCCTCTTCTCAAATGCGGGAAGGGGATTTTTAGATTATGTAAAATATTTTGGAGAAATTATGTTTAAAGAAATTTTAAATGACGCCGCGCAGAAATTCGGTGTTGCGTTGGACGACGTACAGCTTGAGCGGTTTGAAATTTTTTACAAGCTGATTGTCGAATGGAATGCGAAAATAAATTTGACGGCGATTGTCGATGAAAAAGATTTTGCCGTAAAACACGTTATCGACTCGCTTAGTGTTTGGGACGAAAATAAATTTGACGCCGTTAAAAATCTCTGTGACGTCGGAACCGGCGCGGGCTTTCCTGCCGTACCGCTGAAAATTTTTAAGCCGCACCTTGAAATTACGCTGATTGATTCTCTGACAAAACGTGTAGAATTTTTGAAAAAGGTTACAGCCGCACTTGAACTTGACGCCGTGACTTGCCTGCACGGTCGCGCAGAAGATTTGGCGCACGATAAAAATTTACGCGAACACTTCGACTTAGTGACGGCTCGCGCGGTTGCACGGTTAAACGTTTTGGCGGAGTATTGCCTGCCGTTTACAAAAATCGGCGGTACCTTTGCCGCGATGAAGGGAAAAATTTTTCGTGAAGAAATTGACGAGGCTCAAAAGGCGATAAAAATTTTAGGCGGCGGCAACGTCACCTTTACCGAAAAAAATTTGCCGGACTTGCCCGACGTTCGTGCCGTGATTTATGTTGACAAAAAAAAATCTACGCAGAAAAATTTTCCGCGCAGAGCAGGCACGCCGTCAAAAAATCCGTTAAGCTGATTTAAATCTGACTTAAGCCGATTCAAGCCGTTACGCTGACTTAATCTCATTTAAGCCGCGTTAATCTAAATCGGACGCCTTACCTTTATATTGCGGCGGACGTTTTTCAAGGAAAGAGTTAATGCCTTCCTTGTAGTCGTCGCCTTCATAGACGTAAGTGCGGTAAGCGTTAATGCGTTCAAAATTTTCAGCGCTGATGACTGTCGACGCACGGCTTAAAATGCGAAATTGCCGCTTGATTGCGCTGATAGACAAGGCGCTGTTACGGCGCAGGGGTTTAAGAAATTGTTCTTCCAAAACATTTTCAAGGTCTTCCGGTTCTGCAACGCGGTTAATCAAGCCGACGTTTAACGCGTCCTCCGCAGTTATCGGCATACCGAGAAAAAACATTTCGCGCGCTTTGTTCATGCCGAGTTGATTTATAAAATGCATGATGCCGGACGCATTGTAGGGAATGCCGATTTTTGCCGGCGTAATTGCGAAGGTGGCGTTTTTTGAACTGACAATCATGTCGCACGATAAGCAAAGGTCGCACGCGCCGCCCCAAACTGTTCCTTCGACGTAAGCAATAATCGGAATGGGCGTATCTTGAACTTTGCGCAATAACCGCTCCATAGGCACGTAAAACGCCAAAGGATCGCTGCCGTCTTGCGGTAATTCGTGAATGTCATGTCCCGCGCTCCATACGCCTCTGTTAATCTGCGCTTTCAGTATTATGCCGACGCATTCATTATTGTAGCCGTACTTTATGGCGTCGATTAATTCTTTGCACATATCTTCGCTGAGTACATTAAAACGCTTGGGATTTTGCATTTCAATGAAACAAATGCGATCTTCAATTTTTTTATCCACTAACATTCAAACACACTTCTTTTATCATTGATTTAAAATATACAGCGTTTTTGGCGCTGTGAAAAAATTCAATTCTTTATTCAAGCGTAAATTCCTGCCGCAGAAATTTTTCAACCTTCCGAAGAATGTTGCCAAAATCAAAGAGTCGCGAAGTTTCATTCTAGATTCTTAATTCGTCATTCAATATTAAAAATGCCTTATCCTTGCCAATGGTTTTCGTATTGATTATAAGTAGCACGAAAACCGTCGGCAAATTGAAAAACCGGCATTGAATTTTGTACATTTGTTACATTAATCGTCGATCCGGTATTAAAGCTTACAGAAATTTGCTGTCCGACTTGATTAACACTTGCAATGTCATTTAAGTTTGAATCATAAAGAAAAACTGTGTCGCCGTCGGAATTACTGTAAATGTTGTCATTGCCTTCATACTTGCCGACTTTAAAAGTTGTAGCGCCGTTGCCGCCGATAAGATAATCTGTCCTCTCACCGTAGCCGCCCCAAAGATTTTGATAACCGTCACCGCCGTAGATGTAATTTGAATCGGTGTTGCCGACAAGCGTATTGTTACCGGAACTTCCACCGCCGTTAATAGTCGTGACGTTATAAAAATATTGTCCCGCGTCGCCACCGAGCCAAACGTTATTTTCTGAACCTGTCACTACAATTTGACCGCCTGCCTGCTTAAACCTAAAATAATCCACGTCTTTTGCATACGATAAACTACTTGAAGCGTCATTCGCAATTTTCATTTTCCGAATGTTGGCGCCGTCGTCCGTGTACATAATAACGCCATTAGAATCGGAAGCGCCTGTCTGTGCGTGAATGTAATGACCGTCATTCATATTAAAGACGATTGAGGTATCATCGCGGGAAGTATCATTAAACCGCCGCCCCGACAAATTTAAAATATCCGACGCTGCTTGATCCCCAGTTGCAAAGTTTACAATGACGTTATCGCCGCCGCCGGTGTACCAAAAAACATTCTGCGCGTCACTGCCTTTTAAAGTATCGTTACCTTCCCAGCCGCCCCAAACAGTTGTCGCGCCACTGCCGGAAATAACAGAATTGCTTTGCCCGTTTCCGGAGACAAGCATGTTGTTCAAATTATTTGAAGCGTCAACTACCACAATGTTTGCATTATAACTTTCGGGCCAAAGGTCTCCATTGTAAAGTGTACCTACTTTTAAAGTATCGCCGATAACCGATAAAGCGTAAGGAACATCAACGTAGCCTATTCTACTGCCGAAACTTACGGGAAATTGTTCATTGAATATTTTATTGACAGTATTAATGTAATTTGAACCGTCAAAAGTATCATTCATTCCAAGTGTGAGCATCATTCCGCCGTTATATCCTTTAATTTGAGCATGGCTGGAATATGTGTAATAATAACCATATTCTTGCGTAACGCCGCTACCGAAGTAACTCATACCAATTACCCCTTTCTATAAAAAATTTTTCAGATAATTTTATTTTAGCAATGATTTTTTTACCGTCAAGACGCATATAAAGGAATTTTAAATTGAAAGGCGAATCATAACGCGGGGTGAATTTAGTGAACCTGAAAAAAATTTTAATCTGTGCGCTTGCCTTAACCGTGACGGCGGGCAGTTCATACGTAAATGCGGCGACTCAACCTTTTCAAGATTCCGATATTGAAATTGTCGACGACGCGAACGTTGATGAAGATTCAAACTCTAATGAACCGGCTGTCATAAATTCAAACAATGCCGATAAAGCGCAGACTTACGACAGGACGCAACAACGCTTAAATCAGCGCAACAGATTTCAGCACAGAAAGCCCGGTACAAATTATCAAAAGGCACGTTTTGTAAAGCTGACTTCGGACGAAACTTACAACTACTATTTAGATTTGGAAAGCGTCACGTGGAAACGCGTCCCCTACACTTCGTCTGAATATATGGCTGATGTTTGGATTCGTATGGTTGAACGCATTCCCAGTGATGATTCATACAATGACGATTACGAATCAATCGAGCTTGTATCTGCGCGGGAGCAAAATATTTCGTACGATCCCGGCGACGTTGAAGTTTTAAACCGCAAGCAATATGTCTTGGAGCATTACTACCTGCGTCCCGCAAGAAAACAAATTCAGTTTTTGTGCGAATTGGAAGTTGTAGGTCACCCGCAGAATACAGAGGCGGGCAGAGCGTACGACGTTAAAAATTGGGAAGATTTAATTCCCGGCAGTATCGAATCAATCATTTACAAAAAAGTTTTGGCGACTATCGGCACGTGGAAAGCTACGGACATGGGTCACGAAACTTTTGTAGATTTCTTTGAAGAGTACACGCGAATTTCGATTCGTTAGTGAAGAGTTAAGAGTTAGGAGTTAAGAGTTTTTTTTATAATATTAAAATTTATTGGAGGTTGGATTAATGATTCCGGTATTACTCGGATTGGGAGCCATTGTAGGCGGCTTTATGGTCTACGAAAAGTGGGAACAAATTACCGCGTGGTTGCAAGAATTTCTGCCGAAAATTCAAGAAGCGCTTAAAAGCACCGGCATAGTCGATTACGCGGCAAAAATGTTTTCAAGCGTGCAAGACGGCGTTTTGTCCCTCGTTCACCGCCTTTACTACAAAGAAAACGGCAAGTGGATTGAAAAAACTACGACGCGCGAAATTGACGAATCGCAGGTACCGGCTTGGGCGAAGGAAGGCTTGTCAGCGAAAGAAACCGACGTTACCGAACGTTATCAGAAAGAATTGGAACTTACGATTTAAGCGGAGGTGATTTAAATGGCAATTACAAAAGAATCTCTCGGTATGGCAGTCAAAACGACGGTCGAAACTGTGAAAGATTTTTTCAAAGATATTTTGCGCCCCAACATGGAGCTTGAAGACATTAAACAAATTACCTTCCCGCGTTTTCGTAAGCTTATCAAAAAGTACGAAGAAAAAGGTATGGAATACGGCGGCGGCAAGTTTTACGTCAAGTATCTCGACGAAGGTCATTTTCAGCTGGAATTTGAAATGTACTTCCGCGACGAAGAAGGCAGCTGGCACAAAATCGCCAATGAAAGCGGTCCGCGTGACATTACCCTTTTGGAAGACAGCTTGATTAAGACAATGGCAAGTTTGCAAGTTGCTGAATTTCCGATTGAGGCGGAGTCTTCAGAAAAACCTGCAACGACTGAAAAAGTTGCAAACGCTGAAAAAGTTATTGAACCGGCTCAAGAACCCGTTGCCGCAATTTCCGAAGTCAGCCTTTCCAAAGAAACTGAAACCAGCGACACTAAATAAAAGTAAAGCTTAAAATAATTAAACCGTTGAATCGTTAGTCACCGGCTGACGATTTTTTTTGTGCAAGGAGTAAAATTTTATGACGAATTTAAATCTTACGGCGGAAAAAAATGTTACGGCTAATTTAAATCTGACGGCGAATTTAAATCTGACGGCTGACGAAATTTTTATGGCGGAGGCATTAAAGCTTGCGAAAAATGCCGTCGGACGCACGGCGCCGAATCCGTTGGTAGGCGCGGTTGTAGTGAATGACGGCAGGATAATTGCGGCGGGTTGGCACCGGCAGGCAGGTACGCCGCACGCAGAAGTACACGCGCTTAACATGGCGGGCGAACTTGCCGAAGGCGCGACGCTTTACGTGACGTTGGAGCCCTGCTCACATTTCGGACGTACGCCGCCTTGCGTGAATAAAATCATCGACGCGAAGATTAAGCGTGTTGTTGCCGCGACGGTGGATCCTAATCCAAAAGTTGCGGGACGCGGCATTAAAATTCTGCGTGACGCCGGAATTGCCGTTGACGTCGGAATTTTGCAAGACGCCGCGCAGAAATTAAATGAAGTCTTTTTTAAATGGGTGACAAAAAATTTGCCGTTCGTGACGCTGAAATTTGCCGCGTCATTGGACGGAAAAATTGCGACGGTAGGCGGTCAATCTCAATGGATAAGTTGCGAAGAGTCCAGAAATTTTGTACACAAACTGCGCGACATTAACGCGGGCATAATGGTCGGCATTAATACGGTTTTGGCGGACAATCCAAGCTTGACGGCGCGAATTGAAGGCGGAAAAAATCCCGTGCGAATTGTGGCGGACTCTCTTG
>JAFTEG010000419.1 GCA_017453765.1 Selenomonadaceae bacterium | reverse complement strand
GGGGGGCTGGGGCCTAGGGCAAAGCTAATCATCAATATTCTTTTTTGCAAGCCGAATCAAAACGCGTGTAATTCTCACGCCGTCAACTTCCTCAACAAAAAATGTATTGCCTTCAAAAGATTCACTCTGCCCTACGCGCGGTTCACCGCCGATTCTGTCCGAGAGCCAGCCGCCTACCGTGTCAACGTCCTCATCTTCAATTTCAATGCCAAATTCGTCGTCCAAATCTTCCAGCGAAAACATAGCGTCAATGGAGTACAAATTATCTGCGCGCTTTTCAACTTCGGAACGTTCGCCTTCGTCAAATTCATCTTGAATGTCGCCTACAATTTCTTCGATAATGTCTTCAATCGTCACCATGCCCGCAGTGCCGCCGTATTCGTCTACAACAATTGCAAGTTGCAGGCGATTTTTTTGCATCATTTTCAAAAGTACGCTGACGTTCATACTTTCCGGCACGTAAAAAACTTTTCGCGCCAACTTGCTTAAATTCGGATTGAATTGCTTTGTAAATGAAAGTCTGCGCGTAATTAAGTCTTTCACGTGCAAAAAGCCGATAATGTTATCTTTGTCCTCGTTGCAAATGTGATAGCGCGTCATCTGTTCTTCTTTAATCGTCGCCAAATTTTCTTCCAAAGTTTTGTCAAAGTAAAGGCAAACCATATCGGTACGCGGCACCATAATTTCACGCACGCTTAATTCCGTGAAGTCAAAAACGTTGTCGACGAAATCAACTTCCGTGTCGTCAACCAGCCCCTGCTTGTGACTTTCATCCATACGCAGGCGTATCTCTTCGGGATTGTGCGCCACTTCGCCTTCACTTGCATTTTGCAGACCTAAGTGGTGAGATACAAAACTTGCCGTGACATTTAACATCATTACAAACGGGTACATTACCTTCCAAAAAATCAGCATTGGCAGGGCGATTGAAAGCAAGATTTTTTCCGAGTTTGCGATAGCCATAGACTTCGGCGTAAGTTCGCCCAAAATTATGTGAAAGGAAGTTATCAGCGTAAACGCAAGCACGAATGAAATTGTATGTCCCAGCGTTGCGCCGAGACCGAAATATTGAGTGACGGGCAAAATTAATTCCGCCACGAACGGTTCACCTACCCAGCCCAATCCCAGTGATGCTAAGGTAATGCCAAGTTGCGTGACGGATAAAGCCTCGTCCAATTCGTCAGTCAATTTCTTTGCGTAGACTGCGCGTTTGTTTCCTTCTTGTATTAATGTTTCCAATCTTGACGGACGCATTTTCACGCAACAAAATTCTGCCGCGACGAAAAAGCCGTTCATCGCTATTAAAAATGCTACCAATAAAAATTGCAGCAGTATTGGAACTACGTCCACGAAAAATTTTCAGCTCCTTGTTAGATCGATAGATCGATGGATCGATGGATCGATAGTGATTAGGAATTAATTTTTAATTTTTAATTCATTCCCAACACCGGCGGTCTTAGTTTGTTGTCGACAATCAGCCTTTCAACGGCATTAATGACTTGTCGCGGCGAAATTTTTTTCTGACATTCCCACTCACGCTCCGTGCCTTCGTGATACGGACATTTATCCTTCATGTATGAAACACGAATATCATTAAAGCAACCGTTGCACACAAGGCGATTTGCCACGCGGTACGGCGTATAAAATTCACACCAATCCTGCGAAAAGCCGGCGATTAAAACTGCGGGACAACCTACGGCGTCGGCAAGCCACGCAAGACCGCTGCCGAGTCCTATAAAAAATTCCGCGTAGTAAAGCATATTCGCCCGCTCCATAAGTGGAATGTTGCCGGTAAAATTTTCAGCCGCCTGCGGTTTACGAATGTCAATGCCTAAGTCTTTATCAAAATTTTCAACGTCCCTGTCTATGCAAAAGACGCGGTAGCCGAGACTTTTAATGTAGTTTACCACGATATCCCAGCCGTTCGGATAAAGCCAGCCTTTCTTTGCAACGGACGCTTGCACCGCAATGCAAACGTACGGATCGTCGGTAACCGGTGCCATATTCGGTTCAAAAATCGGTTTCGGCGGTAAGGTGTTAATGCCAAGCGCCACGCCTGCAATTCTATCCATCGGGCAGTTTCGCATATCGACGGACCATACCGGCAGAATGTTAAACGGCATGAAAAGGTGAAATGTCGCGTAGTGTTTGTAGCTGACTTCACTTTCCTGCGAAATGTCGGGATAAAGGTACGCGGCAAAGTCACTTAAAAATTGCGGCAGGATCATTGACACTTTGCAGTTGTAACGGCGTTTCATTTCTTGCACGTACGGCAACGCGGCAATTATGTCACCCATACCGATTTTCGGAATTGAAATTAAAACCTTCCTGCCGGTCAAGTCCATTACGTGCGAAAAAATTTTAACGCCGTCGCGATACAGTTCAACCTGCCAGTGACTGTAATAATTTTCAAGCGAAATTAATCTCACGTCGGAAACAAGCTTGTCGAAAAAGACAACGCCGCTGTCAAAGTCG
>JAFTEG010000418.1 GCA_017453765.1 Selenomonadaceae bacterium | reverse complement strand
GATTCTTCAATTTGCTTTTTAATTTGCGCAACGCGGAAGTCAATGGCTTGCTTGTCGCCGTTGCCGTCAACAATCGTCGTTTCTTCCTTAGTTGAGCGAATTTGACGCGCAGTTCCCAAATCTTCAAAAGTTACGCTTTCGAGTTTGCGTCCTACGTCTTCACTGATAACGGTTGCACCGGTCAAAATTGCAATGTCTTCCAACATGGCTTTACGGCGGTCACCGAAACCGGGCGCCTTCACTGCCAATGCTTTAAACGTGCCGCGCAGTTTGTTTACAACGATTGTGGCAAGCGCTTCGCCGTCAACATCTTCAGCGATAATTGCAAGAGGTCTGCCGCTCTTAACAATCTGCTCAAGAATCGGCATAATGTCAGCGATTGACGAAACTTTTTTGTCTGTCAACAAAATGAAGGGGTCATCGAGTACCGCTTCCATTTTATCTGCGTCAGTCACCATGTAGGGGGAAATGTAGCCGCGATCGAATTGCATACCTTCGACGACGTTCAAATTTGTCATCATGGTTTTGGACTCTTCAACGGTAATAACGCCGTCTTTGCCGACTTTTTCCATTGCGTCCGCAATAAGTTTACCAATCTCTTCGTCACCGGAAGAAATTGCCGCAACTTTGGCGATATCGTCTTTGCCGTCAACTTTCTTCGAGGAATTTTTAATTTCTTCGACGAGCTTTTTAACGGCCGTTTCGATACCTTTTTTAATAATCATGGGGTTAGCGCCTGCAACGACATTTCTCATGCCTTCGCGTACAATCGCCTGCGCCAAAAGTGTAGCGGTAGTTGTGCCGTCGCCTGCAACGTCATTCGTTTTTGTAGCAACTTCCTTGACGAGCTGTGCGCCCATATTTTCAAAGTGATCCTCAAGTTCAATATCGCGTGCAATGGTTACGCCGTCATTGGTAATTGTGGGAGCGCCGTATTTCTTTTCAAGTACAACATTGCGACCCTTAGGTCCGAGTGTAACTTTAACTGCATTAGCAAGTGCATCTACGCCGCGTTCGAGTGCACGGCGCGCATCTTCGTTAAACAAAATTTCTTTTGCCATTTAAAAAATTTACCTCCATTTGAGCTTAGAGCTTGGAGCTTTGAGCTGAATACTATCGATCTATCGATCCATCGATCTAAATCACTGCCAAAATATCGCTTTCGCGGATAATGAGATAATCTTTTTCGTCCACCTTGACTTCACTGCCCGCGTACTTGTTATAAATAATTTCGTCGCCGACTTTGACTTCGGGAACTGCGCGGGTACCGTTATCAAGAAGTTTGCCCGTACCGACCGCAATGACTTTACCTTTCTGCGGCTTTTCCTTTGAAGTCTCCGGCATAATAATGCCGCTCTTCGTTTTGAGTTCGACTTCGGCAACTTCAATTACAACTCTGTCAGCAAGGGGTTTAATCATAAATTTTTGCCTCCTCCAAATTAAGCTTTTAACTTTTTTGTATAAGTAAAAAGCCGTTTATCAAAAACGGCATTATGATAATCTGTTATCGACAAAATGTCAATAGGCAAAATGTCAAATTTTTTTGAATCACGAAATTTTCATGGCGGCGTGAAGTTTTTCTGCGACGCCGGGAATTTTTGCAAGGGGCATTGAACAAACTGCGACGCGAATGCCGAGTTTAAGCGGCACGGCAAAAATTAATTCTTCCTGCAGTTTCTCACAGACGGCGGCGGGATTTTCAGCAGGTACGGCGATGAAAAAGCCGCCTTTGTACGGGACGATTTTTAAGCCGCAATTTGCCGCCTCGTCCACAAAAATTTTCGCGCGGCTGTTGACCAAATTTCTAAGTGCGGCTTGGTCTTTCTCCAACTCTGCGGCAAGATTTTTGTCACGATAAATTTTTGAACAGATAACCTGCGCGCCGTTGTTTACGTTTGACCAAATTGCGCGGCAAGAAAATTTATTCGTGTCGTCAAATTCCTTGATAACGTCGGCGTCAGTGGAAAATGCGGCAAGTGCACCTGCGCGTTGACCGTAGAAAGTGTAACTCTTCGACATACTGAACGCCAGCAAGATTAAAATGTTGGCAGGCATTGCGGCGAATTTTTTTACAAAGTTCCACGCAACTTTTTTTTCTGCGGAAAAGTCAATGTAGGCAACGTCGGCAAGCAGAGAAATTTTTTTACCCTTCGCCGCGTGACGTTTGATAACGTCCAAAACGCCGTCCCATTCGTCACTTGTCAAGGCGTAACCGGTGGGATTATGCGCGGGCGTATTTAAAATTACAAGCAGGGAATCTTGCGCCTTGAGTAACGTCTCAACCTTATCGGCAAACGCGGTTAAGTTGAACTGCGTCAATTCGTCATTGAAAAGCTTAAATGTTTCAAGGCGTTTACCTGTCTCCGCGCAGATGGTCTTGTAATTTCCCCAGCACCAGTCCGAAGTTAAAACGGCGTCGCCACGTTCTGCGTAGTTGGCAATAGCGTGATGAATTGCGCCTGTACCGCCGGAAGTGGCAACCGCGCTGAAGTAGCCGTCGCATTTCGTTTCGCCGAAAATAATATTTTTAACCGCGTCGATAAAGTCCGCATTGCCGGAAAGTGCCGCGTAGGACGTGAAGTCGGACATTGGCATTTCACGAAAAATTTTTTCTACCGTCGGCATAACGGCAAGCTTACCGTCTTCGTCCAAAACAACGCCGATTGTAGCGTTGGTGACTTTATCCTTGCCGTGAATTTTTATCGCGTCTTTGCAGGCGCCGTTTGCCGCAAAAATCGGATCGTACAAAGTTCTGTTGACGGCGTGACTTGCCGCCATACTCATTGACATTTATT
>JAFTEG010000417.1 GCA_017453765.1 Selenomonadaceae bacterium | reverse complement strand
GCGTACAACATCTTCATGCGTAGCGTTGGGGCAAGCAATGCGGATATTTTCTTCAACCGTGCCGCTGAAAAGTTTGCTGTCCTGCAACACGACGCCTATTTGTCGACGCAACCACGCCGGTTCAACCTGCGCGATATCAACGCCGTCAATTAAAATTCTGCCTGTCTCCGGTAAAAATAGACGCTGTATTAACTTCGTCAACGTCGATTTGCCGCTGCCCGACCTGCCGACAATGCCGACTTTCATACCGGCGGGGATTCGGATATTTATGTTGTCCAAAACCTTGCCGCCTTCCGGCGTGTAGCTGAATGCCAATTTTTCAAGCGCAATGTCGCCGCGCAGTGACGGCAATGTAGTACGCGAAGGGTTAAACGCAGGCTCCGTCTCTTCGTTCATGATATCGCCGAGCCTGTCCATTGATACGCGAATTTGTTGGAAGTACTGCCACTGGTTAATTAAACGCATAACCGGCGCGATTAACTGTCCCGCAATCATTTGGAAAGCTATCAATTCACCGACGGAAATTTCGCCTTCCATGACGTAGTAAGAGCCAATCCACAGAATCAGCAGGTTAAACATGCTGAAAAGGAATGTACCGATAGTGTTGGCGACGTTGGCAAGATTTATTACGGCAAGTGAAGATTTTACAAGCCGCGCCAACATTTCTTCATAGCGTCTGATAAAATTATTTTCAACGCTTGTAGCTTTAACCGTGTGAATGCCGGTTATCGTTTCGATAAGGAAGGAGCGGTTTTCACTGCCGATTAAAAATCTTTCGTTAATCATACGCTTGAAAATCGGCGCCACGACTAAATTTAAAATGACGAAAAGCGGAATCATTACGAGTACGACGACGCTCAAGACGCGGCTGTACAGGAACATGACGCCGAAATAAATGACGGCAAAAACCATGTCCAGCAGTATAGTCAAGCTTGAACCCGTCATAAACGAACGAAGAGTCTGCAATTCGCCGAGACGTGATACAACGTCACCGACCTGCCACTTTTGAAAGTAGCTTAAAGGCAACGCCGTGATATTTTTAAATAGCCGTGAACTTAGCGCCACGTCCATTTTCGAGCAGATATTTGTGAAAAGGTACGAACGCACGCCCATTATCCACGTGTTGAAAATCGTACAGGTCAACATACCGAGTACGAAAATGTCCAACGCGTCCGCCGCGCGGTGAACCAATACTTTATCGATTATGTTTTGAACGAAGAAAGGTGACGCCAAACCCAAAATTTGCAGTACCAACGACATAAAGAGGACACTGCGCAGGAATGGAAAGTACTTCGTGACGACCGGCAGGAACCAGCGAAAACCGAATTTCTGCGCCTTTTTCGGCAGTTCGTATCTGCGCGTGAATAAAATCGCATCGCCCGTCCAATCAAGCAGAAGTTTGTACCTGTCCGCTTTAACCGGCTGTTGCGAAAAGACCGGGTCCATTATGTAAATGTCGCCGTCCCTAATCGTAGTTATGACGACTTTTCTGCCGGAATGCAACTGAATCAGCACGGGGTAGACAAGGCGGTCTAAGTCACTTTCTTTCAAGCCGTGATAAGCCCTTGCCTTTAACTTCAATTCATGAGCGGCACGAACAAGCGTTGTAAAATCTACGCTGCCTTCTTCCAACACGTAGGCGCGTTCAAGTTGCCGATAATCGGCGGGAATGTTGTAATACTTGGCAATGGCAATAAGGCAGGCAAGACCGGTATCAATGCCGTTTACGCGTCCGCCGTCCTCTGATTTTACGTCCGTGCTGACTTGATTTTTATTTGCTTGATCTGCAGGAACCTTCGCAAGGTCTATCTTAGCAAGCGCCTGCTTTTTTTCACCGCCGTTTTTATCGTCCGGCTTTTGCACTGCGTTGCCGTCACTCGGTACAAGTCCCTGATTGTTTTGACCGTTATTTTTATCTTCAGACATAAATCAACGCTCCCTCAAAGCTTCGGAAGTGTACTTGCGGAATGGATCAAGGAAGAAGTCAACAATGCGCTTTTCTTTAATTTTAATTTCGGCGCTCACGCTCATACCTACGCTAAGCGGAACCTCCTCGCCCATAACGTCAATGCTGTTTTTGCCGGTCGGCGTGACAACAACTCTAAATCTATTGTACGTCTCCACGTCATTTGCCTCTTTGTAAGAGTCTGCGCCAATTTCCGTAACCTTACCGTCAATCATACCGTATTTTTGAAAGTTAAACGAATCGACTTTGACTTCGACAGGCATGTCGAGTTTGACGAATCCGATATCTTTATTTTCCACGTAAACTTCAAAGACAAGAGGGACATCGTCCGGAACAATCTGCATTAAAGGTTGCGCGTCGGTTACAATGCCGCCTACCGTGTGAACTGCAAGATTGTAAACACGTCCCGCAGTCGGTGCAACGACTGTCGCCATGCGTGCATCTTCGTCCGCCTTTTTAATTGATTCGATAATTGAATAATATTCTTTCTTCGCCTCGACAAGGGAAGTCATAATGTCCTTTTGATACGAGGCTTTGACGTTGGCCAAATTCTGTTCTGCTTCCGCAATTTCCGCACGTATACTGTTAATTGAGTCAAGTTCAGCCTGCGCGTTTTTGGAGTACTCGATAGTTTGATTCTGTTGCTCTAAGAGTTGGAACTCGGAAATAGCACTTTCCGCGATAAGTGCTTTTAAGCGCGACTCTTTTTCTTGAGCGATAGCCAGACCGGCTTGATACTTTTCATAAGTTGCCTGCGTCGCTTGAAGTCTTGCGCTTTTCTGTTCAATGATATCTTGACGGCTTTGCAGTTGCGTCTGATAGTCATTGGTACGACTTTGGTACAGCGCCATTTCCGCCGCTAAATCGTGAGCCTCAAGGTCGGGGTCTTCTTCCGGTACGAAGGGCTGTCCCGTAAGCTCCGCAGTCAAGCGCTGAATGTCAAGTTTGTAATAAGCCGCACGCTTTTTCAAGCTGTCATAATCCGCCGTTGTAGTAGTGGGGTCAAGCAGTACCAGCACTTCGCCTTCTTCAACTACCTGCCCTTCGACGACGCGAATTTCCTTTATAATCCCTTTATTTTTTACCTGCACGGTCTTGGCTTGTCCCGAAGGAATGACTTTGCCGGGCGCTACGGCGACTTCGTTTATCTTGCCGAGAAATGCCCATGCCAAAGCTACGACAATCAAAAGTAAAAGCGTCCACATTATTATGCGTCCCGTAGGTGACGGCGGTGTTTCGGTAACTTCCAATATTGCCGGTAAAAATTCTGTTTCTTTTTCACGTTCTTCGCCGTGAACCAGCCAATTCCAAAATTTCATTGGAATACTCCTTTCAG
>JAFTEG010000416.1 GCA_017453765.1 Selenomonadaceae bacterium | reverse complement strand
TCGGCGATACCGGCAACCCCATTCCCGAATCTGCGCGCGAATTTGCTTACCTTCCCATTGATAATCCCGATCCCTTCACCGATATGATGTTTGATAAAATTGAGGCGGAAACTCAAACTCAAACTGATTCTCAAAATGATTCGGCGGAAGATAATTTACAAAATGATTCGGCGGAAGATAATTTGCAAAATGATTCGGTGACAGATAACCTGCCCAGCGATACGGCGGAAGATACCATAAGCGTTCACCAAAAAGCGTCGAGAAGCCCCCGCCTTTAGGCGTGGGGTAGTTGACAACGGCTTTTACTATGAAGCCAGTTTACGCGGCGGTCGCGCAGAAAGTGACTTTGCGTCAAATGATTTTTTTATCGAAGGTGAAAAATCTCGTGTAACCTACGAAATGTCTGCGCCGGTATTTGCCGGTCATATTCGCTTGGTGTTGCGAAAAGATTTAATGCCAATAACTTGCTTGACATTTACGGCATTTATTCATACGCGCGGCAAGGGTCTATGAGTTCGGATTTATCAAGCGGCGAACACGTAGATTTCAGCTCGGTACACGCGCAGAAAGTACGCATAGGCTACCGCTTTACGACTCGTACAAGTGCAATTAGCCGCGTTTACACGGGGCCGGCTTACCAATACGAATCCACTTCCGGCGCTACGGTTACGGCTCTTGACTACAATAAACATTCCGACGGTTCAAAGGGTTCAAGCGGTATGTTGGAATTGGATCGGCAGATTAAGCCGAATATGAACAATCCCTGTCTACTCGACATTAACTGACGAATTGAGAAAGTCATGTTTGGCGGCACTGTAGCATCAGTAAGTGCTAATGTAAGCGTTAATGATTCTATTTTGACAGGTTCCAGTAATGACGACACGGTATTATCAAGTGGAATTAATAACGGTACGGTCGGTTCAATTATATCGGTCGGCGGTGGACATGATTTGCTAAATATTATCGAGAACTCCGATTGGAGAAACATTAGTTATAATGTCTCCTTAACTACCGGCATCTATCATACAGTGGTTACTATTGATTGTGTGGCGGATAACGATACTCTTAATATTACAGGCTTTTATAGAGGAATAACCAATTCGACAGTTTCTGTTGAAGGCGGCGACGGCGCGGACACAATTTCTGTAAGCGCCATTGACAGCATATCAGGCGGCACGGTTGCACTTTCGCAAAATAATTCATTGGCGGACATTGACGGCAGTATTGTAAGTGCGGCGGGACGTTATCAAGTTGTCGACGGCAAATTTACTTCATTTGATACCGTTACGCCGGAGCCTACGCCTTCGGTTACGTCTGATATCACGTCTTCGGTTACGTCTGATACTGCGTCAGTAAGTGTTCAAGTTGTAAATGCCGTTGACCTTAATCTTGTTTCCGAAGGACAGACAGGTTACTTTGTCGCGCAGATAAACTCAGACAGTGCCTCCGTGACACCGATATTTAAAACTGAATCGCCTGCTGAAAATGACACGCTTTTCGGCAACGTCACTGCCAATAAAATTTACTACGCCGAAAATAATCACGGCGGACAAACTGTCACAATCCCTTCAAGCAACCCGGTTCAATGCGGCAGGGTTTTGATGACAATCACCTTGTATTTTCGGCTGACAATCTGCGCGTAGACTTGCCGGGTATGTCGGAAATGACGGCAGAATTAAAGAGCGGCATTAACCAGCGTCGATCCGTAAAGTCTTAATCACCGTAACGGTTAATCGTGGCATTAACGCATAAATATCAATCGGTAAAACGTGGACGCACTTAATGCCGCTATGTTTTCTTTGCTACTTTCTTTTGCGCCAAAAGAAAGTAGATTAAAAAATCTTAGCAATTTTAAAAATCTGAATTAATCAACACGCTCTAATTGTTTTCACTGCGCAAAATCGCTTGACACGCCGCCGACACTGCCGCAAGCAGCCACATCAGCATTGAACTCTGCATATTGAAAAGCAAATCGTCCGAAAGACCGTTTATCGCCATTGACAAAAACGCCAAGCCTATGCCGAATCTTATGCCTTGAATAAATCTTTTGTCGCGAAATTCTTTAATGTCTTTCGTCACGTCCTTTGCAAATTTCTGCAAGTCAAATTTATCATCGTCGTTATCATCAGAATTTTTCCTGCGCGAAGGTTTAACGCTACTTTTCAATTCGTCGTGGTGTACCAAATTCGGATCTCGGTACTCCTCCGCCTTAGGTGCAACGCCTTTTTTATCGTCAGCAAATAAATTTTCAAGGCGCTTACTCCACTGCTTTTTTATAATAACTAATTTTTTGAACGAATGACTTTTTTTAATCGGTTGCCAAATTGCCGCGTCAAATTTTATCCAAATATAAAGCAGGACGCCTTGCACGTAGTCCATAATTTTTTTAAAGCGGCGATTGGCTGAAAGATTCAGCGCCATGAACATTGTGCCGAAGAAAAACCAGAAATAAGCCATCGCGCCGACAATGCCGACTTCCGCCGCCGTGTTAAGGTACAGATTATGCGCGTGATAAATCGTAATGTTGGGGTCTGCAAGGTAGTAATTGTACTGCGGGTAAATGTATTTGAAAGCTCCCCAACCTACGCCGGTGAAAGGGTGATCCGCAATCATCGGAATGGTGCTGACCCAAATGCCGATTCTCAAGCCTTCGGACGAGTCAAGCGTATCGGTGAAAATTGAAATGATTCTGTATGAAAAATTTGAGTCGCTGTAAATTATCAAGCAGGTTATCAGCGTGAACAAAATAAAAATGCGCCAGTCTTGAATCACGCCGTAAATGAAAAAAACCACGCCTAATGTTAAAAATGCGCCGCGCGAATATGTCATTGCAAGGCAAGCGGACAGCATTAAAATTATCACGGTTAAAATAAGTTTTTGCCGCCTGTCGCCGTAGCGTGCTAAAAGTCCCAGCGCAATGCAAATCATAACGTCCAAGTAGCCTGCCAAGACGTTGGGATTTTCCAGCGTTGAAAAAATTCTCTTTCTAAGCTCGGGAAAAACTTCGCCGTCAATCCATTTCATATCGGCAATGTCAACGCCGAAAATGTATTGGAAGTAGCCGCAAAGCACGACGATAATTGCCGCCGTGCCGATGCCCTTCATTAAATTTTTTACCTGCTCCGGCGTACGAATATTTTGCCCTACCAAAATGTAGATTAGAATGTACGTACCGACTAAGACAAGCAGGTTGTAAAAAAGTTCAAAACTTCGTACCGGCGAAAAAATTACTGACGCAATGCTAAGCAACACGAATAAGCCCATTGGCAAATCGAAAGGCAGTGGGCGCAGTTTAAAATTTTTATCGGCGTGCAGACGTAACAGCCAAAAAATTATTCCGCACATAAGGGCCAGCGTAGAGATACTCGGAAAAAGCACGATAAAAAATCCTAAAATCCAAATCGCGCGCAAAGTCCACGTTTCATATCTCTTTATGCGTTGCCTTAGTGCAAAATCGCCTATGATATTCAAATTAAATTCACCGCTGTTTTTTATTATCCGTTCAATTATTTCACGGCAGTTTATCAGAAAAAAATTTTTTTGTAAATGATATTTTAGGGAATAGGGAATAGGGAATAGG
>JAFTEG010000415.1 GCA_017453765.1 Selenomonadaceae bacterium | reverse complement strand
CTTGGTCGCGTTTATGGGCGGCACGGCAGGCGGCGGACTTTTGGGAAAAGTTATGTGTCGTGCAACCGGCTGGAAAATTAATCCGTTAATCGGCTCGGCTGGTGTCTCGGCAGTTCCTATGGCGGCGCGTGTTTCGCAACTCGTCGGCATGAAGGCAAAATCCGGCAACTATCTTTTAATGCACGCAATGGGACCGAACGTCGCCGGCGTTATCGGTACGGCGGTTGCGGCAGGTACCATGCTTGCAATGTTGAAATGATTTAGGGTAAAATTATAAGGTAAATAAATTTAGGCGGTGTTGAATAAGTCAACGTGATAAAATTAAAATCAGGGGGCGGCATTAACCAGCGTCGGCGTAATGTTTAACCTAAGATAACGGGCAATCGCGGTGTTAAGCATAAATTATTTTAACGCTGAACGTGGACGCACTTAATGCCGCAGTGTTTCTTTTGTTACTTTTCTTTGCGCCAAAGAAAAGTAAAACATAACTCCAAAGAAAAGTGAAAAAAAAACTATCTATCTACGTATTTGGAATTATTCAACACGCTCTAGATAAATAAATTTAGATTTAAGAGTTTAGATTTAAGGTTTTAAGGGTTAAATCTTTTGGTTGTAAAAATTTTTTAGGGAGGAGTTTTCATGGATAAGGCAATAATCGTCATAGATATGCAAAACGATTTTGTCTTCGGTGAACTAAGCACGGATGAAGCAAGAGCTATTATCCCGCGTCTCGTCGAAAAGTTGGAAAAAGTCGTTGCCGAAAAATCTGCGGACTTAATCTTTACGCAAGACACTCACAAAGACGATTACCTTTCGACGCAGGAAGGACGTAACTTGCCGATAGTTCACGGTATCAAAAACAGTGAAGGCTGGGAAATTATTTCCGATTTGAAAAGGTTCACGCCGTATGCAAAGGCGGTTATCGAGAAAAAAACTTTCGGCTCCACGCGCCTGCCTTCACTGATTAAGCCGTACAAGGAAGTTGAATTTGTCGGCGTTTGTACCGATATCTGCATAATTTCCAACGCGCTTTTAGTCAAGGCGTTTTATCCTGAATTGCTTGTCAGCGTCGATTCAAAATGTTGCGCGGGCAGTACGCCGGAATCTCACGCCATTGCACTCACCGCGATGAAAAATTGTCAGTGCAAAATCTACGATTAGGAAGAATTTATGTCAACCAAGTACAGAAAAATTTTAAAAAAACTTCAGCCGAAAGAGAAAAAGCCGAAAGAAAAGCCGGAGAAGGTCGGCAAGGATTATTTCTTGATAGTCATAATGATGGTGACGATCGTGTTTATGATTCTCGGCTGGCCGTACTTTGAGACGCTAAATCGCGGGCTTTACTTGACACTGACTTTGGCGCTGGTTACCACGTACATACGCCGTCACGCAAAACTTACTGAAAAGCAAGATTATTGGATTGAAAAGGTCAGTCAAGTTTCTATCGGCATATCGATAGTATTTTTCGCGATATTGGCTTATTATCAACATTTCGCTGATTAAAAAAATTTTCGACGATTAAAAAATTTTCGCAAACTCAAGCCGTCCGATAAAGCGTCGGGCGGTTTTTTTGTGCAAAAAAATAAGGCTTGTTGCCTAATAAAGATTTTTTAAGACTACTTTCTTTTGGCGCAAAAGAAAGTAGCAAAGAAAACATGGCGCGTATGTAGCTCGCATACCTTGTCATAATTCCGGCTTTTACGTCCGCACAAGGTTACAATAAATCTGACCTTTTCGTACGCAGCTCAAAATACATCCGCGCCGGCTTTTTTGAATTATTCAACACGCCCTAATCTCTAATTCTTAATCCTTAATCCTTAATTCTTAATCCTTACTTTCCCCGTATCAGCGCCGCCAAGTCGCGAACAATTTTCATACGGTACAAAAAACCCTGCTTGCTAATCTCCAACTTTTCGGCAAGTTCGGCGGCAGTATCTTCAGGGTATTCAAGGCGCATATACATTGTATCAAGCAAACTGTCAGAAAGATTAATTCGGTGTGAAAGTACAAGGTCAATGTCGGCAATTTGTCTCTGCGCGGCGGCAACGGCTTTATTCAAGTTAGCCGTTTCGCAGTTGACAATGCGATTAACCATAGCGCGAACCTCTTTAATGTTGCGTGCCACTTCAAAACGCTCCAGCGCCTTGTCAGCGCCGATAATGCCTAAAAAATCGCAGATCGCGTCGCCTTCCTTAAGGTAGATTACGAAAACACCTTTGCGCTCGTAGTAGCCGACATTTATATCGAAGACGCGAAAAACTTTCTGCGTGAAGGCGGCGGCATATTCTTTTGCGAAGGCAATTTCAAGGTGGTTGATTTTTTCCGGACGATTGACACTGCCGCCTGCAAGAAAGGCGCCGCGCAGGTAGGCAACGCTTAAAATCGGTCGCTCGATAAATTCTTCAGAATAAAGATCGTTGAAAAGAGTTTCGGTCTGCGCCGTCAAAAAAATTCTTACGACGTACTTCATGGTTTTTTTCAAAAATTTTCTGCGTACGGCGGCAACTTCAATTTTCGCGTCGGTAAAAATTTTTTTAATAAGCGTTATAACTTTTCGCGTCACGGCGGCGTTGGAGTTTGCCAAATCTGCGCGCCCTTCGACAACGCCTAAGCCGGTGCCCAACATCGCGGCAAGCTCCGCACGCAAAATTTTTTCATCCTCCGACAAAATATGCGCCAATTCATTTTTGGTGTCATAAGTGTAAGAAGGCGGACGCGCCATGAAAATCACCTCGCTAAAATCTTTTGACGTGCTATTTTTTAATTACAAGCATATTGTACAACGATTCTTGAACAACTGAATAACCGTGCGTGGTAAAATCTGTCCTGCCGAAATTATCATAAATACCAAGTGTTTGCGGCATCTCCGGATAGGGCATATACTGAACATTGCCGTAATTGTCGACGTACATTTCTATGCCGTTTTCAGTAATTTTAGTGTACTTCCACTTTATGGTTTGTGGCTCTGCTGAATAAGCACCCGACGTATAGTCATTACCATACTCATCAGGTTGTTTGGCATAGTAAGGATTATCAACCGCTACATTTTCCTCAAAATAATTATCTTTTTTTGTATATTTGGAAGAGTCAGCCGCCATTTCTGCTTCAAAGTCTGCGGTATTTTTCAGGCGTTTATATTCTTTGGCAACGATAAAGCCTTGAAAATTCGCTGTATAATCACCAATCACTACGACAGCACTGTTAGGCGCGTATAGTACGCCGCGATAAGGCGCGTTCATATTGACAATAACAGGTTTAGACTCACGGAGCGGATTTTCAGTATCGTATCTTTCCGGTCCGTCATAAAATAAAATTACGGGGCGATATATATATTTGCCTTCGGCATTTTTTTCCGTGTTTGACTGATTAAAGCTTAGTATAATCTGTCGTACTGAACTTAAGCCGGCTACTTTTAAACTAGAGTTCCATTCATAAATCATCGGTTCGCTTTCAATGCGTCCCCACAAAACGTCGGGGTAGGCAACGTCCGGGCTATCACTGTATGCGTCATAATTACTGTAGGTACGTACTTCGTAAGGCTGTTCTATATTTATTGAAGAATGTATGCGCAAATTTCCTCTGTTTACAAGAGAGCCTTTATATTGATTGGGCCAATCTTTATATTGAGGGGAAGAGCCGCCAAAATAGCCTAATTGTAAATCCCAATCTTTAAGATAGTACGGATCTTTCAACGATACTTCCGGCTTGAAGTCGACATTTATGGAGTCCAATTTTTCCCAACCGTATGGATCTCCATTTGGATTATAAATATAACTTTGGGAGTTAATTTTATTTATAGCCGCATCTGTTCTGACAACATCGCTTTTCAAACTTGTACCGACGCTGTCTTGTATTACTATTGTTTCCGTTCTGTATGTAGCCCCGTTTATTTCGTGGTGATTGTATAAATCTTGAAAGTGATTCCACGCTTTAACATAAAAGTCATGACCAAATTTTGCCTTGTATGCTTCCCTAAGCGCTTCACTTTTCTTATAATAATTTTGAACTTCCCAGTTACCTACAATGACGTTATCGTTTTTAAGTTCTTCAAAGACTTTCTGTTCTTTTTCACCAACTTCAGGCGTAGTAACATGTTCCGGCGCTCCGTTTTCACTGACAGTCAATTTTGCAACGGCTGTAACTTCGGCTTTCATTGGATCAAGTGGAAGCCAATCCCAGCCCGACATCATGAAATGCTCCACATCTTCTTGAAGGACTACTTGATAATAATAATTGTCGTTCTTTTTAAAAAGCCCTGTAAACGGATCATTTTGTTTTTCAATATCTGACTCCATAACAAGCTTAACCGGTTCGTGCGTCCAAGAATTTGTTATTGCATTTACTTTATCTTCGGCGATATCGCCTGATTCAGCGGTTTCATTCAAATTTTTATTGGCGTAGTCAGTAGCGGCAACATTGGCATTGATTAAATCTGTAATACTATCCTTCTCATCCTCTTTATTGAAAAATTCATCGACGAGCAAAATTTTCTTGACGTTGGTCAGATCATTAGTTGATTTAAGAGTATTTGCACCGGCAATGGTAGCCGCGTCCGCCGCGTTTTGAAGGCGTGAAACATTGAGATAGTACCAGCCCATATCAACGCCTACGAAGACGAACATAAAAAGCATGGGAAAGGCTATTGCATACAAAACCAATGATTGACCGTGTTGGTTAAGTCGCTTGCAGGCAGATTTAAATTTTTCGTGCAGATTCATTTTGCTCACCCTTTCTTTTAATGCGTAATGCGTAATGTAAAACTATTATCTACAAGCTACTTGCTACTAGGGCGTGTTGATTAATTAAAATTTTTACAATTAGTTAAGGTTTTTAGGATTTACTTTTTCTTTGGCGCAAAGAAAAAGTAACAAAAAGAAACATGTCCGCAGAAGTCGCGTCCGGCGACTTGCGCGGACGGGCGCACGTCCTTGTGCGCCCCGCCATAATTGCGGTTGTTACGTAATTTGCGGCGTTTGTAATTTTGAGTTATTCAACAGCGCCTAGTTGCCAGCTGATTCTGAATTAAAATTCGGACGTGACTTCAAAGGCGTTTTCAATATGCCGCGCAGAAAATTTTACGCCGTTTGAATAAACCTCCACAACGTCAAAGCGGCAAGCGCAATCGCAGTATTTTTCGTCCTGCAGAAAGACACTTGCCGCCTCGATAATTTTTTGTTGCTTGCGAAAGTTCACCGCCTCAATCGGTAAGCCGTGCTTAACGTCGGAGCGCGTTTTAACCTCCACAAAAATAATCGTACCTTCAAATTCGGCAACAATATCAATTTCCGCAGACCGTACGCGAAAATTTTTTGTGATAATTTTGTAGCCTTTTTGTTCAAGAAAATTTGCCGCGAAAGTTTCACCGGCGTTGCCTAAATTTTTTGTACGTGCAGTCATTACAATTCAGTCACGGCGTCGGAAATATTTCTGCGCTCTTCGTGACGGTTAGACGGCTTAGCGTCGTCGGCAGGATAGCCGATAGGGAACACGGCAATTAATTCGTAGTCTTTCATTTCGGGGAAAAGTTCCTGCATTTTCGGCGCATCAAACCAGCCTACCCAAGTCGTGCCAAGTCCTTCGTCTTGAACTGCCAACATCAAATGCGTTGCGACGAT
>JAFTEG010000414.1 GCA_017453765.1 Selenomonadaceae bacterium | reverse complement strand
CTTAGAAAAATGGGCGCAGACGTTTTCGTAGGGCATCACGCCGATAATCTTTTGAATGAAGACGGTAAATCTGATATTGACGCGATAGTCTGTTCCTCCGCAATTCCCGCCGATAATCCCGAAGTTGTAAAAGCCGCCGAACTCAACATTCCCAAACTTCATCGCTCGGATATAAATTCAATGCTCCTTAACGCGAAAAAAGGCATTGCCGTAGCCGGTGCGCACGGTAAAACTACCACAACGTCAATGATCGGTTTCGTGCTTTACAACGCCGGAATTGACCCCACGATTATAATAGGCGGCGAATCGGTTGACCTTGACACGGGCGCGCATTTAGGCAAGGGCGAATACCTTGTATCGGAAGCTGACGAAAGCGACGGTTCATTTGTCACGCTTAAGCCGTCAATCGCCGTTGTCACCAACATTGAGGACGATCACCTTGACCATTACGGCACGGTTGAAAAAATTCGTGAGGCGTTTAAAACTTTTTTAAGCAACATTAAGCCGGAAGGCACCGCCGTTTTATGTTTCGACAATGAAGTTGTACGCAACCTTGCCGCCGAGATTGACAAAAACGTAATTTCATACGGCATTGACTTCCCTGCGGACTTCACGGCTACGAACATTCGCGCAGATATAAACGGCATAACCTTTGACGTGATTCGGCGCATTAACGTTGACGGCGAAATTGGCAAGAAGTTTTTAGGCAAAGTTCAGCTTGCAATTCACGGGCGGCACAATGTTTTAAACGCGCTTGCCACCGTAGCCGTTGCACTTCAAACAGGCGTGACGTTTGAACAGATTGCCGACGGCTTGAAAAAATTTCACGGCGCTAAGAGACGTTTTCAGACTAAGGCGCGCATTAAAGATATTTGGATTGTCGACGACTACGGTCACCATCCGACAGAAATTGCCGCGACGCTTAAAGCCGCGCATGAGGCTAAGCCGGAACGCATTATCTGCATTTTTCAGCCGCACAGATACACGCGGACAAAACTTTTGCTAAATGAATTTGGCGGCGCCTTTGCCGACGCAGATTTTTTAATTTTGACGGACGTTTACTCTGCAGGTGAAAAACCGATTGAAGGTGTCAGCGGTGAATCGATTGTCAACGCCGTTATCGAAACGACGAATCAGCAGGTTTTGTACGTGCCGGAGCGTAAGAAAATTGCCGAGTACTTGATTGACTTGGTAAGACCGGGCGACTTGATAATTACAATGGGCGCGGGGGATATTTACAAGACGGCGGACGATATCATACAGCTTTTAAATCGCAGGCTGAAAAGTCACATTGTAGTTGTAATGGGCGGACCGTCAACCGAAGCGGAAGTTTCACGGCGCACGGGTAAAGCCATTGCCGACGCCTTGAAGTCTAAAAGTTACAACGTCGAGACAATGGAGCTTAAGCCGAAAACTTTTGCAAGCGACATTCAGAAGAAAAATTGTTCGATAGTTTTCAACGCCTTGCACGGACTTTGCGGCGAAGACGGCATGATACAAGGTACGCTGGATATGCTGAACATTCCCTACACCGGTTCAAACGTTTTGGCGGCGGCGATAACTATGGATAAAATTGCGACAAAGCGCGTTTTAATTTCAGAAGGCTTGCCCACGCCGCGTTATGCCGTTTACCATATGCGTGATAAAAATATTCCCGCGCAGATTGAAAGTGAATTTGGTCTGCCGGTAGTCATAAAAGCACCTACGCAGGGTTCAAGTATCGGCGTTTACATTGTCGAGCGGGCTAAGGAAATTTCTCGCGCGGTTGAAGAGGCGTTTAAATTCGGCAATGAAATTTTGGTTGAAGAATTTATCAAGGGGCGGGAGTTGACGGTTTCAATTCTGCAGGACGGTGACGAAGTTAAAGCCCTGCCGATTATTGAAATTACGACTACAACGGGACGCTATGACTACGAGACGAAGTATACAAAGGGCGCGTCGAAACATATTTGTCCCGCCGAATTGAGCGCGGAGCTTACTGAAAAAATTCAAGCTATGGCGGTTAAGGCGTTTAATATTTGCAAATGCACCGGCGTCGGGCGCGTCGATATGATGTTGGCGGAAGATAATACGCCCTACGTCATTGAAATTAATTCGGTGCCGGGTATGACGGAAACTTCGCTTGTACCGGACGCGGCAAGAGCGGCTGGCATTGAATTTCCCGACCTTTGCGAAAAGATTTTACTTGCCGCTGAATTTTAGGACCAGGTTCTAGGGTCTGGATGCTAGGGACTAGAGATTAGAGATTATGGAAGAGGGAGTAGGGGTTAGAGACATTGTTAGTTCATGAATTGATAAAGCGCGGACGTGCTGAAGATATCGCGATAGTAGACGACGGACGGCGAATCACCTACGCAGACGCCGCGCAGGCGATAAAAAAATTTCGCAATCACATGTACGCGCTCGGCATAAGACAAGGCGACAGAGTAGCGCTATTTTCACGTAACAGCGCGGAATTTATTTACACCTACCTTGCGGCGGCGTCACTGGGCGCGATTTGTGTACCGATAAATTTTCAGTTAAGCCACCGCGAAACGGCATTCATTTTGCGTGACGCCGGAATTAAGCATATTTTGACGTACACGCCGCTGGAATTGGACGAACACTTTTCAGACGGCGTTGAAGTCATTCAACACGACATTGAAACCTTTGCAGAAGTTGACAGCGACATTGACGCGCCGGAACTGCCTGCAGATTTTGATGACAACACGCCCTGCGCGATAATCTACACGTCGGGAACTACCGGCAATCCGAAGGGCGCGGTACTTTCGCATAAAAATCTTGTTCGCAACGTTGAGCAAATTGACGTGATGAAATGTCAACGCGACAACAAAGTTTTATGCGTACTGCCGATGTATCACTGTTTCGGCTGGACGTGTTGCGTGCTTTATACTTTGTACTGCGGCGCTGAAATTTACGTCCTGCGCGCTTTTAAACACCGTGAGACGGTTGACTTGATTCGAGAGGAAGGCTTAACAGATTTATACGCGGTGCCTTCCATTTATCGGCTTATAACCACGCTTGGTACGAAGAAAGATTTAAAAACCGTGCGGCTGGCAATGTGCAGCGGTACGACCTTGCCGCTTAAAGTTGCCAATGACTTTGAAAAAAAATTCGGCATAAAACTTTCTGAAGGCTACGGACTTTCTGAGGCGTCACCGATTGTAACTTTAACCGTGCCGGGCGAAGAGCGCGAAGGTTCAATCGGCAAGGCGATACCCGATGAAGTTTTGGAAGTTGTAGACGCGCATGGAAATATTTTGCCTGCCGGTGAAGTCGGTGAACTTTTGGTAGGCGGCGATAATGTCATGGTCGGCTATTGGAAGAATCCTGCGGCGACGGCTGAAACGATTGACGCTAAGGGCAGGCTACATACCGGCGACATTGTCAGAATTGACGCGGACGGTTATGTTTACATTGTCAATCGCATGAAAGATATGATTATCAGTATGGGCGAAAATATTTACCCGCGCGAAGTTGAAGAGATTATTTACAAGTTCGACGGCATTAAGGACGCGGCGGTTGTCGGCGTTGAAGATAAACTGCGCGGACAGGCGGGCGCTTGCTTTTACGTGTTGCAGGATGACGCGAATTTTGATATTCGTGAGCTTAAGAAGTTTTTGCAAAAAAATTTGGCGCTGTACAAAATACCGCGTGAATTTCATGAAGTAAAAGACTTGCCGCGCACTTCGACGGGGAAAATTTCAAAGCGTAAGATTTTGGAAGAATTTTTAGGCATTAAAAATTAG